>JABGVY010000221.1 GCA_018645845.1 Gammaproteobacteria bacterium
CATAAGGAAAAGTATCAGGAGTTGGTGCCCGGTGGTGTACTGGAAATGGTGGTGACAGGTAGGGTGGGTGATTCTAAACAGAAGGTTTCGGCCGAGCTTCAATCCGAACTTGATCAGGCCTGGCAGCGATATGTGACGCCAATGCTGGGTTATCAGAACTATGATCAATTGCATGATTCAATTTCTCTTAGTCGCTAGGTGGTGGGGTTTAAATGTCTAAAAAGAAAAAGCCCCTAGGGAGCCTGAGAGATCAATTAAAAGAAGCTGGCCTTGTCACCGCTAAGCAGGTGCGCAAAGCAGAAAAAGGAGCGTTGCGTACCGATCTGCGTATTAAAAAGGGTATAGATGTTGACGAGGCGAAGGAGGAAGTCGAAGCCGCGCGACTCAAAAAACTCGATGCAGATCGCCAAAAAAATGAAAAGCTTAATGAGTTGGCTAAAGAGAAAGCTTTATCCGCGCAGGTTAAGCAGCTGATCGCTTCAAACTCGCAGCGTCAGGACGGTAATGTTGCTTATAATTTTAGCGCTCAGAACAAGATCAAGAAAATCTATATTTCTGAAGAAAATAAAACGCAGTTGAACAAAGGTTATCTGGCAATCGTTCTTGCCGGGGACAAATACGATCTTGTGCCAGAAGTAGTTGCCCGAAAAATTGAAGCGCGTAGTGCCGAGACAGTTTTGTTTCTGCATGACCGTTCAAATGAGATCGTCGATGAAGACGATCCCTATAAAGACTATCCGATTCCTGATGACCTGGAGTGGTGAGCGCTTCGCTGTTCAATTGTGCAAAAGAGCAGCAGATTATGTTGGCGGAGTACGGATGACAAGATTACGGATTTCAGTCATATAAGCCATCGCAAAGAGAAGTCCCTTTCTGCCCATCCCTATGCCTCTTGCACACGCAGGTCCTGATCCAGCGGAACATTTTCCATTGTTGTCGCTTCCAGCATCGCTGCCTCGCGGGTGCCACCGCAAAAGATCTTGCGGCCAGCAACGGCCGCCGCTTCGATCTAACCATGTAGACGAGATACTTCTTGCTCCGAGATCATTGGCCCTATGAAAATCTCGCGGACCTTTGGGTCGCCTTTGACCCGCGCGCAGCGCGTGGCCACTTCGCAGGTATACCGGTCAGTGACTTCCAGGTCATCGTTGGCGTAAACCGCCTTATTGTTCAGACATTAGGGATATTAAGCCTGAAGCGTGGTCATGTTAGGTTTCCTTGAAGTAATAGTCGTCATCAATAAACGGGGCTTGCAAGCACCTCGCGGTGATCAGCGGACTTAGATGGAGGCTGAGTGTTTCTTGATGTCGATGTTCAGAATCTGATCGTTATCCGCATAATCCACGGGGCAATCGATTAGATGAACCCCGGGTGTGGAAAGCGCGGTGTTCAGAATACCGGGGAGCGCCTCGGCCGATTCCACCCGATGGCCAATGCCGCCATAAGCCTCTGCATATTTGACGAAATCCGGGTTACCGTATTGAAGGCCCCAATCATCAAAGCCCATATTGGCCTGTTTCCAGCGAATCATGCCGTAAGAATTATCATTTAGGACCAGGATGGCGATGTTCATCTTCTCGCGGACCGCTGTTTCCAGTTCTTGCGAGTTCATCATGAACCCTCCATCGCCGCAAATCGCCAGAACCATGCGGTCCGGATAAACCATATGCGCCGCCATAGCGGATGGCAGGCCTGCGCCCATTGTCGCCAGCGCGTTATCCAGAAGCACTGTGTTGGGCTGATGAGCGCGATAATTACGGGCGAACCAGATTTTATAGACACCGTTGTCAAGGCAGATCATGCCGTCGTCTGGCAGTGCTTCGCGGACCTTTTTGACGACATGCTGTGGATAGCAAGGGAAGCGTGCGTCGTCAGATCCTTCAAGGATGTTGGCGTCGTGATGTTCGCGAACCGCCATCATACGGGTAAAGTCCCAGCCCGCGTCGGAGCCTTTCATGGCGCCGTTATTCAGCTCCCAAATAGCATTTCCGATGTCACCGATCACCTCAACTTGTGGAAAGTAGACGGGGTCAACCTCTGCAGTGTTGTATGAAATGTGAATGACTTCGGTTCCGCCCGGCTTCATGAAAAATGGCGGTTTTTCGATCACGTCATGGCCGATATTCAGGATCAGGTCAGCGGCTTCGATCGCGCGGTGAACATAGTCGCCCGCTGACAGGGCTGCGCAACCCATGAACAACGGATGACGTTCATCAACCACCCCTTTACCAAGCTGGGTGGTCAGGAAGGGGATTCCTGTTTTTTCAATGAACTGGGTTAACATCTTCGACGTCATTTTGCGATTGCCGCCTGCGCCGATAATGATGATCGGCGATTTTGCGGCGTGCAGCTTTTCCAAGGCCGTGCTGATTGACTTTACTTCTGGCACAGGGCGACGCACAGCCGATTTTGGGATGGGGCGCCCATCTGTTTGTTCGTCAGCGATGTCTTCCGGCAGTTCGATATGAACAGCGCCGGGCTTTTCTTCCTCAGCAAGCCGGTAAGCTTCGCGAATTCGCGAGGGAATGTTATCGCCAGCAACCAGAGTGACAGCATATTTCGTGATCGGCTTCATCATTTCGACAACGTCAAGAATTTGGAAGCGACCCTGTTTCGATTTCTTTACGGGCTTCTGACCAGTGATCATCATCATAGGCATGCCACCCAGCTGTGCATAAGCCGCTGCAGTGGTGAAGTTTGTTGCGCCAGGACCAAGCGTAGAAACACAGACACCGGCCTTGCCAGTCAGACGGCCGTAGACAGAGGCCATAAAACCTGCACCTTGTTCGTGTCGAGTAAGCACCAGTTTTATTTTTTTCGATCGGCTGAGGCTGTCGAGGAAATCGAGGTTCTCTTCGCCTGGAATACCGAAAACGTATTCACATCCTTCAGCTTCGAGACATTCAATAAAGAGATCTGATGCTTTTTCCATAATAGGGCCCTGTAGTGTGGTGAACGAATGGCGTTCAACTAGTTGGCTTTTCGGATCACTTTAGCGAAAGATTTGTAAAATTAGCAACGGTTGTTTTCAAAATTGTCGGAAAGTGTCCTGAGCCAACTATGCACTATTGTGTCGGAGAATTAACGGCAAAATTTCTGTGTGGTGCTTGGTTTTTGGCCCCCCGGTAGGCTCGTGAAGTTGTCTTAGTATCCTAAAGTGTGAACCGTTTTCCATGGTGCATCGTAAAATCTGGTTATTTGATCAGGAGAGGTTATGAATACTAATCGCCAGTGGTTACTCGCAAAGCGCCCTCATGGGGTGGTTAACAAGGAAAACTTTGATTATGCCGAGAAACCGATACCTGAGCCGGGTGAGGGAGAGGTTCTTGTAAGGAATCTGTACCTGTCTTTTGACCCGACGCAACGTGGCTGGATGGAAGACCGGGAGAGCTATCTTCCGCCTGTCCAGTTAGGGGAGCCAATGCGAGCAGGTTCCGTCGGTCAGGTGACAGAAAGCAACCATCCGGAATTCGCCAAGGGTGATCTGGTGCAGACGACAGGAGGTTGGCAGGATTTTGTGATTGCCGCACCCGGACAGGGACCAATGGGCTTGTCGAAGGTGCCTGATCGCATTTCTCCCGAAATGATGATGTCCGTGCTGGGTATAACCGGGCTAACTGCATACTGGGGACTACTCGACCTGGGTGAGCCAAGAGCGGGTGAGACTGTGCTAGTGTCTGGTGCGGCTGGAGCAACGGGCTCTGTTGCTGGCCAAATTGCCAAGATTAAAGGCTGCCGGGTCGTTGGCATCGCAGGGGGGAGTGAAAAATGCCAGTGGTTGAAAGATGAGTTGGGGTTCGACGACGTCATCGATTACAAGAACGAAAATGTTGATGAAAGGATCAGTGAAACCTGTCCCCATAAGGTCGATGTCTTCTTCGACAACGTTGGTGGTGACATACTTGAGGCTGCACTCAATCACATCAACATGAAGGCGCGGGTTGTGCTTTGCGGTGGTATCTCAGCCTACAATGCAACCGAGCCTGTTCCCGGGCCCGTTAATTTGATGAACCTCGTCATCATGCGTGCGCGTATGGAAGGTTTCATTGTTATTGATTATATGGATCGGTCGGAAATCGCGGTTGAAGAGCTACTTGGTTGGATTATGTCCGGCGAACTCAAGTATCAGATTGATTTGCAGGAAGGATTTGAAAACATTCCCGACACGCTGAATCGTTTGTTTACTGGAAAGAACCTCGGCAAGCAATTGCTAAAAATTGCCGACCCTGTCTGAGCACTCTAGTGGCGCGGCGTGGAAACAATCCTCTGCGTCGGGTCGTTCACTAAGAAAAAGCTTTGTGTAAGCAGGGGTAAATAGAGACTGGACTCTGAAGCTACTCCAACGTTTATAGTGCTGGTATGAATAAACCAGATACTCAGGAAACCATCCTTCTTTCGGTGGATGGGATGTCTTGCGCGGGGTGTGTCAGGACAGTAGAGGCTGCGCTCAAAGGTGTGCCCGGTGTGCAAGTAGCCTCAGTCAACTTTGCCGGTCAAACAGCTGCGGTCACAGGGGAGACGCTTGCATCGTCGCTTATCAGTGCAGTGATCGATGCTGGATATGACGCCAGGTTATTGGCCGAGAATTCGATTGAGTCGCAAGAAAGTGAAGCGGTTGAACTGCTGAGGAGGGCAGTGTTTAGATCCTTGCTGGCGCTGGCGGGTGGCTCGCTGTTAATGGCCGATATGTGGTTGGGGTTTCTGCCACCTTTCACGGTGACTATCGTCTGGGTGGCTATTGGCATCGCGTCCCTGGCCTGCATGCATATTGCCGGTGGGCATTTCTTTCGAGGCGCCCTGAGTGCCGCGCGGCATTTATCCACGACGATGGACACTTTGATTGTGCTTGGTACAGGTTCAGCCTGGATCTATTCGATGGTGGTTATTCTTTACCCTGAACTATTACCAATAGGCAGCCGGCACCAGTTCTTTGAGGCAGCCTTGTACGTTATTGGCTTCGTCAACCTGGGTAAAGC
>JABGVY010000126.1 GCA_018645845.1 Gammaproteobacteria bacterium
CCTATGCGTATCGGCAGGAACGAGACCTGGCACTCGCACTTGAGATTGAGAAACTCAAAAAGGAAAGTCTCCTTGACGCGGCGTTATTGGAAACTAATCAACTGAGATCGCTATTGCCCATTTGTGCCTGGTGCAAACAAATCGAAAATGATGACGGCTCCTGGGCTAGCTTTGAACTGTATTTGTCCCAACACAGCAAAACCGATATCACCCATGGTATATGTCCCGCTTGTTTGATTGAAGCTGAAAAAAAGCATACGTAAAGCAGCTGATGTTGATGTAATTATGACAACACTGCCTGGTAAGCGCCTGCCTTGCTATTAACCCTTGAGCCCGAAATCATCTATAGTGCGGCGTGTCGAGAGCGCCTTTAATGCGGGCTCATATGCGAGCACACCCCAAACTCTGGTTAGGCTTTACCTTGCCGCCTACAAGTTACCAGGGGCGCTACAATTTGATGGTAATCAACCTAAAACCATTACCGGCAATGTAATACCGCCTGAACTCAAAACACTAGATAAACGAGACTGACAGGAAAAATTTGCCGATGAGGCCATAAACAGAAATCATCCAATATGCCCTGGTCGTCGTTGGTAGCAAGCAGAGATCACTATGGAGGTTTATCATGAACAAGACTGTCATACTTTTGGGGCTGCTGGCCGGCGGGCTCTACAGCGCGGCGTGTCTGGCCGAACAAAGCACCAGACCGGAGAGCCTGACGCTCTCCAATTTTCAGTTCGGGCCAGAGAATCGCTGGGCCTTCAGCCACCTTCGCGAAGTACTACCTACTGTCAATATTGAGCATGACAGTGATCGCGTCTTGGTTCTCGAGCGAAGCAAAACCGCTGTAAATGACTTCTCCATTCTTTTTCAGGGGCGCAGGCAGACCATCGACGAAATCGTGCAGAGCCAGTTCGTCGACGGACTATTGGTTTTGAAGGATGGTGACATAGTTTTCGAGCAGTACTACGGCCACCTGACTGAAACCCGGCCACACCTGATGAATTCTGTTTCTAAATCAGTGGTTGGTTTACTCGCGGGGAAACTCGCGGGTGACGGCGTCATCGATCTGTCCAAGCCGGTATCGCACTATGTGCCCGCATTGGCAAAGAGCGGCTGGGGACCCGACGCTCTAAGAAAACTGCTAGACATGAAAGATGGTTCGGATTACACCGAAGATTATCCAGATTTCACCACCACCTTTCGAATACAAGACTGCGCAGTGGGGTGGACCAAAGCTGACTATTGCCCCAAGAATGGACCACGCGGTGGCTACGAATTTTTTCCGACCATAGGCCGAAACGAAGCCAAGCTCGACAAGTTCTCGTACCGGTCTGGCTCGACTGACGTCCTCGGCTGGGTGCTGGAAGAAGCGACGGGACAGCCACTGGCCGAGTTGATTTCGATCCATATTTGGAAGCCGATGGGCGCGGAATTCGATGCTTTCATCACTGTCGACGAAAGCGGCTTCGTGCTTGCCGACCACGGAATGAGTTCGACGCTTCGCGACCTTGGCCGCGTTGGCCTTCTGGTTCTCAATAAGGGCGTGGCATTAGGCCAACAAGTGGTACCCGCGGACTTTATCGAGGACATCCACGCGCAGCCGGGTGATCCAACCTGGCCGTATGCATCCACAGACGAACTTGAGCCGTATTACCGCTCATTCTGGTGGGGCAAGGGCAACGACGAACGCGCGCTTAGCGGCTCCGGCATTCACGGCCAAACCGTTGTTGTGGCACCCGAGTCTGGTATTGTCATCGCCATGTACTCAACCTGGCCTCGTGCCGACGGCGACAACACCAAACAATATTGGGGGCAGAATGATGAACTCATGGATGCAGTGGTTGCCAAGTTTCGGTGATGACGCAGCTGGGCTATATTTTTAACAAAACAGAGAAGGATCGGAATTGTGCAAAAAATCTTAAGCTACTTCGCCATTGTATTAATGTCGTTTTCTGCAATGGCTAATCACCATGATATCGAGCAAGGTGCAGAGAACGCTGATCTCCACGCTGCGATCAAAGCCTTTGACCATGCCTATGCTAATAACGATGTCGAAAAATACTTCAGCTTCTATGCTGAAGATGCAACGGTATATTTCAGCGGCGCCAGACAGGATATCGCGGCCTACCACAAACTATGGATCGGACTAATCGAAGCGGGC
>JABGVY010000371.1 GCA_018645845.1 Gammaproteobacteria bacterium
CATGGCGACGGAGAGTATCCACCCATTAGGCTAAGAAACAGGCGAGAGGCGATTCGGACCGCCAATGGCGCAAATCTGCTTTGTCATCAGCAGGCAGGGTGTTTTCGATCCTGTGAATAATCATCTTTCGTGAACATTCAGGGTACGGGCGCGAGAGATAACTCACGTCCTCATCAAAAAACTTAGCATGGGGCTTTTCTCTGCCCCCTGTGTGGCGGCAAAGGCCGGATCAAGTGCCGCAAAACGATTTCTTTGCCGCTATCTGATGGTTAAAACCACGGCAGCGCATTTCCCCCTGCGCCAACAGAAAATTACGTTGGCTAATCGTCCATCACCAGGTCAGCTAATAACCACAAACCCTAGTAACGTTTAACCACAAATCGTCATTCCGCTCCACTCTTTCATCAAACAAGCAGGCAACCGATCTAATTCGATACTCAGACTTTCGATTAAAAAGCCCTGTTATAATTCCTATCCTCCCGATGATGGACGCACGCTGATACTCTTTACCCATATATAAAACTACACTTTAATCCTGCCTAGAAATCAGTAGCATACGAACTTTTTCATTTGGAGCTTAAATCCGCATGGTATTTTTACGATCGTTCATGTTTCTCGTGGCCATCATGGCACTCGGCACGGCGAAGGCCTACGCAGAGGAAGGGCAGGGTTTCACCCTCTACCCACACCTTGGGCTGACTGTCTTTAATGATGAACTAGAAGATGATTCCCTGGTGGGTATTGGAGTCGGTTATCGGTTTGATAACCCTTGGGCAATTGAGCTTACCTACCAGCAGACAGATGCCGACTTTGAATCGCCTATGACCGGCGACGCACAGATTGACTTCTGGCATCTAGGCGCCCTCTATCACCTTGAAAAGAAGGATAACTTTCAACCTTTTCTATCATTTGGTCTAGGAAATGCTGACTTTGATAGCGCCTCAGAAGATGACAGGGACGACACGCAGTTGAACGCCGGTATTGGCGTCAAATGGAGTTTCAGCGAGCAAGCGGCGGTCAGGGGAAACCTAAAGGTTTTCTCTGGTGGGTCAGGTGATCAAATCGACGCTGCGGTGTCGTTCGGTCTTCATTATGCTTTTGGCAACTCCCATAAAGCGCCCCTGGAGGTCGCCACGCTAGACGGTGACGCAGATAACGACGGCGTATCAGACAGTGCTGATAAGTGCCCCGGAACCCCGGCTGGTGTTTCAGTCAATAGCCAAGGCTGCCCTGAAGACGATGATGGTGATGGCGTGTATAACTATCGGGATGACTGCCCCGATACAACCGATCGACGTGCCCGAATTGACGCTCGAGGCTGTTACCTCAAGCTTGAGCGAAAGGTCAATATGACTCTCAACGTTGAGTTTGACTTTGACTCGTCCGACGCGCGAGATGAGCATGAAGCTGAAGTGCAAAAAGTGGCTGGTTTTATGGCTCAATACCCTAACTCTAACGTGATGATAGAGGGGCACACCGACAGCGTGGGGGACGAAACATACAACCAAGGTTTGTCAGAACGGCGTGCGAACACCATCGCTGACATTTTAGTCAAGAAATTCGATATTTCTCCAGACCGCGTGGCGTCCACCGGTTATGGCGAAGCCCAACCTATTGCGACCAACAACACCCGTGAAGGCCGTCAGCACAACCGGCGCGTCGTAGCGGGTGTAGAAGGGGAAGAAGAAGCAATAGAAATGAAGTAAACCCTTTCGGCATCGCAGTTCGACCCCTGCGGTGCCGGTTTAGATTCATATTTTCGGGATTTTGCTTTCGATCTCTCATTGAAAGACTGTGGCGTCACACCCGTTCCTTTATCATCGCGGGAGTGGGCTCTCGCCCTTGCGCGTTGACGGCGTTTACACCGATAGACTTGCCCTGCCCCCCTCCAGCATCCGATGGTGGAATCTAACGCGAGTTGGTGGCCCGAAATTGCCAAGAATGCAGCATCATCAAAGTCCCCCAGTCCGATATTTCGTTAAAAGCGACCAAATCCCATCGAGAACTGGCGCCAAACCCTGTTTTAAGGGCGTAATGTGCATGGCTGGTGAAGCTGATAGGTGGTTAATTCTTGTTATACCCAACCCGGTTTACCGATCAGGACTCACCGGCGATTAGCACGGGTGCAATTGTGTCCCGCCAGATGTCGTAACCCTTCTGGTTCATGTGCAATTGATCTGTCACAAACAAGTCATCCCTGATGCTCCCGTCTTTGTTCAGCATGGGTGTGGCAACGTCAATATAAATCAGGCGCTCATCACTATTGCACAAATGCTTCAATCTTGAGTTCACCTCGACCATCGCCGGCCACATTGAAGCCCGTGAAATGCTCGGTTTCACCGCAATAATGTAGATGCGGGTTTCAGGAAGGGGTTTGTGTACCATGCTGATAA
>JABGVY010000318.1 GCA_018645845.1 Gammaproteobacteria bacterium
TGAATTGCGGCTGCAACTGGCCAACCTCTACATAGGCGGCAAGGTCCGCGAGAGTCACTGAATCTCCCATTAGGAATTTGTTGTCGGTCAGATAGCCTTGCTCAAGCGTATTGAGCGCACCAGTCAGATTGCGTCTCGCGGCCATCTGTATGAGCTCAGGAATATCCAGGTCCTTCCTGATTTTAGGCGCCACCAGGCCGATTGAAGCTTCCCTGATATTTCTATGATGGTAATGGAGATAGGCATCAATTTTCGCCCTGACTCTTTCGTCATCTGGATAAACATCTGTCCAGCCATTCGTTCGCGCCAGGTAAGTCATGATCGCGTGCGCTTCACCCAGCGTGAACCCTGACCCTGGTTCTTCTATACACGGAATCGTACCGCTTGGATTCTTCGCAAGGTATGCAGGATTACGGCTACCCGTGTCGCCTTTCGAGCCTGGATTAGTTAGCACCAGTTCGAATGGCATACGCTTCAGCAACAGCAGCCATAAAACAGCTCTTACGGGTTGTGAGAAAGGTACGCCATATACAATAAGTGGCTTCATCATCATTCCTATTCT
Source organism: Gammaproteobacteria bacterium (assembly GCA_018645845.1). Taxonomy (GTDB): domain Bacteria; phylum Pseudomonadota; class Gammaproteobacteria; order Pseudomonadales; family Azotimanducaceae; genus UBA9659. The sequence continues at coordinate 563 of JABGVY010000318.1, forward strand.
TTTATTAAAGTAACTCTGCCTTTGTTCGTTAATCAGGCCTTCCTGATGGCCTGAACCGGATCTTTTTACGACCCTTAACACCACTCTGTCGGTAACCGGGTGAGCGTAAGCCCTATTTTGAAGCTAACCAGACGTTACATCTAGGATAAAGCCTTATGAGGCCTTCAATACGCTGGTGAACTCACCACCCTGTCGCCGTGCGCCGAACCCATAAACAAGCGATCACCGACTTTGAGCGCAACCGTTGCATACCCCATTGGTGCGCCATTCTGGGAAAGAAACACATTTGCATGCATCGTCTCTGGATCAGCCTTGATGACCTCGTACGGCAGCAGACAGGGACCTTCCGAGACCATTGCACAGGTCTGGCCAATTGGATCATTTTTATGAGAAGCCACCCACAGATTTCCCTCATCATCGATCGTAATATTGTCTGGCTGCTGTACCGCAAATTCACCTTCTCTCTCGCCGCTGTCACGGTCAATCTTGATGGTTTTGTTAGCAAAATAAATATTGACAAAAATTTTGGTGTTCTCCGCATTTACAGCTATTCCATTTGGCATAAGATCATCCGATTCAAGCACTTTTTTGAACCCCTGCTCGCGCTGCCATTCGTATACCCAGCCTGTTGTTTCACCTGCAAATAACTTACGCGCCACCTCATCAAAGGCTGTTGTTTTGTCCCACATATGCGTCACAAGGAAGCCACCATCTTTAAGAGCCGCCACGTCATTGATAAACGGATCTCCCGGAGGAGTCGCGCAACCCTGCCATGTTAGCTGCCAGCCCTGATCAGTTTGCGTCACTTCAAAAAATTCAACCGATTCCCGCTTGCCGTGATTAACCACTAACAGTTGCAGAGTGCCATCTTCCAGTTGAGTAAGATCGATACCGTGCGGACTAAACGCGGCGCTGTCGGGTGCCGGACAGGTCACATCACCACGCACCATTTCCGGTTGCGCCCAGGCAACCGGAAGCAACTCTCTTTCACCCGTATCCAGGTTAAGCAGCGAAAGCGTGCCGGGAGCATCTGTTAAGAACTCGGCCATTTCACTGACGACAAGGTACTTTTTATCGGGCAACACCACCAGGTCTTCTGGGTTCTTGTATCCGCAATACACCTCCATGTCGGTACTTGATTGACAATCCAACAGTTCGTGGACCACAACGGGTTGAAACAACCCCGAAGCTTCAGCTAACGCAGTTCTTCCCTCGGCCTCTGACACTGGCTGGGTCGTCGTCACTTCATTCGGCGCCGGTGAACAAGCCGCAAGCGAGAGGAAAAGCAATATAGCGATAGCGGGTTTCAAATACGACATTGGAGTACCTCGATTGTTTAATAGAATGCTTAATGGAATGCTGGGCTCGTTAACATTCGTTCCCTCGGCCAACACAGTAACAGACCCAAAACGATCAAAATAGAGTAGCGCGGCGAAACGGCAAACGGCACGTGACCTGCCTACTGTTCACCCCGTGGCATTGATTTTCGCACCTCGTCCGAGAAGCCCGAGGCAACCCACTCTCCCTGAGCGGTGTTCCAGTGAGAAAATAGAAGCCTGACTTTAGGGTCCGGGTGAAACACCAGTCGTTCCGGAAAAAGGTTCCAGTCAGTCAATGCCGGTGATGGGGATCTGACATAGCGGCTGGTCGTCGGCAGTGAACTCCTTAACCAACCTCCGCGAGCAAAATACTGATGCCAGGTGCGCCTTTTTTGTCTTCCATCACCATCGAACCTCGTATGAAAAGTAGCGGTGTCATAGAGAATGCAGGTGCCAGCTTTTCCATATATTGGAACTTCACGGTAGTCTTCACCAAGGCTTTGCCGCGCTTCCTTTAGCGTTTCAAACCGGTTGCTACCTGGTACGACACAAAAAGCAGGTGTACCAGGCTCCGTGTCGGTCAGATAGTGAATTCGACAAAGCCAATCAACCGGGTTGTAAGGGGCGCGCAGGAATCGGTCCTCAGAGACGGCATCGTGGTGAAAGTTCATGCTGCCAATACCAGCGTCTTCGGGCGTTTCCCTGAGGTTAAGCTCTGAAAATCGAACCCTGTCTTCTCCACCAAGCAGACGACAAACCAGAGGGTAAGACCTGGGGTGGCAAATGTAGTCATCAAGCTCAGGGTAATCCAACAGCGGCTGTGAGAAAATCAGCCCCTGATTGCGATGATGCGGTTTTCGTTTCCCGAAACCCCATTTTTCAGGCACTTCACCTTGTGTCCGATCAAAGAACTCATTCAGATAGCTAAGCTCAGCGACATCAAGACAGTCTTCAAGCACTACAACACCATAACTTTCGAAATACTCCCCTGCCGCATCGAGCTCGGCAATGGGATTGAACACAGGCATAGGCGTACTCGATATACGCCCAAACCCCTGCGTCGCGATCTCTGGGTCACCGCTTTGATTCTCTTGACGTTCAATCTTTATATCTGACATCTGGTCTCGCGCGGACTGAAACAGGCATTAAGTGTATCAAAGGGTTAGCAAAAAAACGGCAACAAGTGACCCAGGCCTTTACATGACCTTTCGTGCCCTAAGTCAGTTCAGGCACTGCTGTAAATAGCCACTTGGCAATGTGTCGATTTACCTCCATTGGTTTCTCCTGAGCCATCCAATGACCTGAATCTATGATTGTTTCAGTTAGGTTGGAACACAACGAGCGCATTGGTTCAGCCAATTGGGAGTCAATCGTTTCGCAGGTATAGTCGTAGCGAGCGTGTACAAATAAGGCAGGTAGATCCATTCTTCCCGCATTTGGCAATGTGTTAAAAAAAGCGGCGTTCACTTCATGATTCATGTACCAGGAATTCGGGCCAAAAAACCCGCTGCGTTGCAGCGCTTCCGCATAGACGCTGAGATCTTCGGGTGTAATGACGTCTTCGTCGATCGGCATATCCGGAGCCACCGGTAAACCGCCGAACCAACCATTGTTTTTTCGCACCATGGCCGTACCGGAAGGCAAACCACGCCCTTCGGCGCTGCCTTTCCTAAATATCAGTTGAGCCATATTCCTGGCGTTAGCGTCCATCTGCGCCGTCGCACGCTGGAAATTTTCCTCATAAAAACCCATATACTCCCATTGTCCGAGCGGATAATCCTTCTCGGGATAAACACTGCGGTCAATCAATGGCACGGTTACGTCGAAACCTCGATCAATCGTCGCATAGGGCACACACAACGAAGCAATCGCATGACACCGATCCGGATGATGAGCACCCATGCCCCAGGCAACAGGACTTCCCCAATCATGGCCCACCCAAACTGCTTTACCACCACCGAGCGCATCATGTAGTTCCACCATATCCAAAACAGCGCATTCAACGCTGTAGTCTTTGTGTTCAGAATAAACTGACGAATGACCATAGCCGCGAATATCCGGTGCAATTGCTCTGAAGCCCATAGCGGCAAAAAAAGGAAGTTGATGCCGCCAACTTCGAGAGAGTTCTGGCCAGCCGTGAGTGAAAATAATTAATGGTCCATCCAAAGGGCCCGCTGCAAGATAACCTGTGGTATGGCGCGGGGTTGAATGGCTATGGGAAGTGATGTCGGAGTAGCTCATTAAAAACCTCTGGAGTGAAAGGAGATCAAAAGGTGATGTCTGTGGTTGAGGGAACGCTATATTCCAATCAAAGGTAAACTAAAAGCTAGTCAAATCAACACTCATCAACACTCATCAACGACGGCTAAAACCTTCTTACGCACCCGCAGGGACGTATCATGGCATGGCATGTCGTGCTGTCGAGCTGCACAAGTTGAAGCGCTTTCCGCTGATCTGAGTATCTTGCATCAAGTAGTGAGCTCGACAGGGTTAATGCATGCTAATTTCTGCCTGGAAACTCAGGCTCCCGTTTTTCCATAAAGGCACTAGCTCCTTCAGCCATGTTCTTTGGGATGAGCACGGCCTGATGCTCCATCTCTAAGTCCAGCTGATCGCTGAAACTATTATCCAGTGCTGCGTCGGTTACTGATCGAATCCGCGTCATGGCATCCGCGGATGTACGAACGAGTTTGTTGGTGATCAGCTCGACCTCAGCATCCAGCCGATCATCGTCAACAACTTTCCAGATCAATCCCCAGGCTTCTGCCTGTTCAGCAGTGATTCTATCACCCAGCATTGCAAGGCCGAGGGCTCTAGCACGACCCGCTTTACGGGGTAAATTCCAAGTGGTGCCCAGGTCAGGAACAATTCCCAATTTTGGGCCGAACGTTGCGACAAAAAACGCGTTTTTTGCTGCGACTGTAATATCACAAGCAAGCGCCAAACCGAACCCGCCACCGGCGGCCGCACCGTTGACACGCGCGACGGTTGGCACAGAAGAATTATAAATGGCCCGCATGGCACCGTTGAAGTGGTCGTCAACTTTGCCGTCAGGTTCTGGATCAGAAGGTTTGGCACTTGCGTGACCGGCGAGGTCAGCGCCGGCACAGAAACCACGACCACTGCCAGTAATCACGACGACGCGAACCGATTTATCTGTTTCAACTCTAGCCAGAGCGTCAACGAGGTCTTTCATCAGGCCATTCGTCATCGCATTGAGCGATTCAGGCCGATTAAGGGTGATCGTAGCGACACTCTGTTGAACTTCATAAAGCACTGAAGATGACTCGTTCATCTTTGTCTCCTATCGAATGCGGAAGGCTTCATCACTCGACTCCCTTTAGTTTCATTTATCTTGAACGATTTAATCTAAGGCTACTACCCCGCGAGGTCAGACCGCGAACAGGAAGAATTTGCCACATTATGACAGCAGCAGCCGAGCACATCTCATGAAATAAAGGCCAACGGATGCTGTTTCGATACTATACCTACTGGCCGAATATTGCCTACTGGCCAAATATTCCTGTGAAAATTCATACTCTCAATAATCTTCATGCTTACATTTTGAGTGCAGAAGATGCAGTTCTGCACTATCGACGGAGGATGGTATCTCTGCGTTTATTCAAATTTTCTTTTTGGGCTATTTCGTCGAGTCTGGAAGGTGGCGCATTACTGTCGGATTGCAATTCAGGATCTGGTCGACCGCGCCATTCAGAGGGCTTAACCTGCCACAACAAAAACAACAACGCACCATAGACGGCAACGGTTTTTACCACTAACGCCAATAGTGCCCACTGAGGGAAATGGACCTGCAAATACGCTGCCACATCTGTGTAAAGCCAGGCGGTTACCAGGGCAAAGGCAATCGCCGCCAACATGTAGAATATCTTCAGGCGGTACTTCCCTGCGAAAGCCAACAGCGCGCTGGTGCGTGCAAACCGATACAGTGACATCAGACTTGGCTCAGTCCAAGCATGGCCAACACCCCCATCAGCGAAGTTTGCCTAATGTCCGACCAGACAGACTCCTCAGCATCCGCCAACAGATACTCCAGATCCTCCTCTGAGATGTCTTCTTCAGATTTACCATTAAGGATAAGGTCTTTTCGAACTCTCTTCACCGCCACCTCACGAACCTTCCGCTTGATGACGCGATGAGGGAAATATTCCTTTAGCGCTTCCGTTTCCATTGGCCTAGATTAGACCATAAGGCGCCTTTTGTAATCTGGAGAAAATGCCTTTAATCCTTTGCATTCTCCACAACCCGGGCGATGAGTGGCTTCAACCAACCCCAACCACTGTTGACGTTCATGAGGCGGCACATACCATAGCGAATAGTACCCGGAAATTCGGCGGGGCTAAGGAAGTCGTTGCTCTGCGAACACTAGTTAGTGCGCGTCCTCAGACCTAACGACATTAACCCACATCAGGGCCTCCTGATCCTCAGTTAACCTTATCCCCGTTGTCTTCTCGTAAACCAGTCCGATCGCCAGAGCACTCAGAAAAGTCGCCAGCCAGGCAGTCAGGATCACCAGATGGGTAGAAAAACTAACGTCGAAGATTTCACGGCTATAGCTCGTGCCAATCCCAACCGCTTCACCGATTAGGACCGCAGGAATGACCGAAGCAGGGGTGGCGCGTTTGACGAACATACCAAGCACGAACAAAGCCCCCAGTGGTCCGAGAAAACAATTGAAGCCTTTTTGGGCCAACGAAATAATGTCACTGCCTTTGGACAACTCGTACAAACCGATAGTGTAAAACACGATAAATACTCCCATCGCCGCCGTGAACTTCCTGGCTCGTCTTAGCTCCCGTTTTTCGTCTTCAGTGCCAGGCCGCCACCGACGATAAAAGTCAACGGTCAAGATGGTCGAGGCAGAATTAGCACCTGAGTCAATTGTCGACATAGCTGCCGCAAAAAGCGCAGCGACCACCAGGCCTCTCAAACCACTGGGTAAATAATAGCTAATGAACTGAGGGAACACTGCATCCTGAGACACGTTTCGAACAGACGCTATCTCTGATGCAATACCCGCTTTGGCGGGTAGATCAAATTCCTGGATGAAGAACATCAAAGAAATTCCAACCCCCGCCAGGATCACACCAAGAACAGCGGCAGCAAGCGCGCTGACCACATAACTCCACCTCGCAGCTTTTACATCGCGAACGGTAAAGTACCTTTGCAACGCCATCTGGTTTGCTCCATGGGTGCAAACCATCCACATAAACAAACTGCCACTGATAGCGAATACTGTTGTTCGATTGCGAACATCCCAATCAAACCATTGAACCTCTTCATGTTTATATCGTTCCGACGCGTCAATCCAATCACCTATATTCGACTGAGTCATCCACGCTACGACAGCCATTGTAAAAAGGGCTCCGATCAGCAACACCACAAATTGAATGACATCAGTCCATATAACTGCGCGAATACCACCCAGGGTCGTATAAAGAATTGAAAACAATCCCACAGACAAAATGACTGTGTAGACCGAACCGTCAACGCCCTCGATAAAGGGTAAGGCAAGATCAATCCTTATGATTTCGACAAGCGCTATTGATGCAGTCAGTACCACCACAGAAATCCAGCCAAAGATAAGCAACAGGCAAAAGATAGCTGCCATCATGCGTGTCGTATAATTGAAGCGATACTCCAGGTATTCGTATGCACTGGTAAGCTTCAGACGCATGAAAAACGGTATCCAGACAAAACAAACCACTATCAGCACCAGGGGAATCGGAGACTGCCTGGTAAGGAAACTGAGGCCGGTTCGGAACATTTCTCCCGGTTGGCCGAGATAGAGCAAGGTGGACATGACCGTTGCACATAAGCTGATACCGACAGCCCAGGATGGCATGCTTCTTCCACCAACGAAGAAGTCGTTAGTCGAACGCTGCTGACGGGCTATCGTGACACCCATCACTAACATTGCCGCGAGGTACAAACAGATCACACCGATGTCCAGGCTAGTCAACCCACCCAAAGGCATATTCAGGCCCCCTGCTGTGCTCTGATCATCTACCATTAGCATGCCCAATCATCGTAAAAGATCATTCGCAATAACACTCCTCATGGCTTCAGCAGAACCCTCATAGATTCGCATTGGTCGAACGTCCCGGTAACACCTTTCCAAGATAGTTTCATCGGATAAGCCAGCGGCACCATGAATTTGCACAGCACGATCAACGACTCGTCCGACCATTTCTGTTGCAAAGGTTTTAGCCATGGCGGTCTGCTGAATAACATGCTCACCGTTTTGCGCTCGCGAGGCCGCCTCGTAAACCATTAGTCGAGCAGCATGCAGATCAATGGAGGATTCTGCGATCATCCATTGGATCGCTTGTCTCGATGCCAGTGGTTTACCAAATGTTTGGCGCTGTTTTGCGTAATCGATAGCCAGCTCCAAACACCGATCCGCGATACCCAGGGCTCTGGCTGATATCTGAAGACGGCTCGAGTACAAAAAAGAAGTACCAGCTCCCCAGCCTTTACCCGGTTCACCCAGTAACTGTTCATCCGGCACATGGCAATCTTCAAGAAATAGCTCGAACGTCGAGTGCCCGTGTATCATTTTCTGTTCGCGGCCAAGCGAAAAGCCGGGCGTTCCTGTTTCGACGATGACCCAGGACATCCCTTCGTGGCGTGTTGTACCCTTTTGACGGGCCAGCACTAAGACATAATCTGCAATGTCAGCGTAAGAAATCCAACATTTGGAACCATTGAGCACCCATCCACCACTCTTCTTCTCCATTGTGGTCTGAATACCTGCCAAATCACCCGCCGCCTGCGGTTCACTAAAGGCACTGGCGCCTTGAAGCTCACCCCGGACTGTTGGGTAAAGATACTTTTCTTTCTGATCATCGGTGCCCAGATCGTATATGACGGGTGCGAATCGCATCGCAAAAACCCCACGTCCTGCTGTACACCGATGGATTTGCTCAATCACAATGCAACTGTCAAGAAGACCAAGCCCAGCACCACCGATTTCTACCGGCGCATCAAGTGCCGCAAGCCCCATAGACTCAATCATCGAGACCAGGCGTTTGTTGATGTCGTGCGGTAAATCTAAGGAGTTGGGCCGATCAGGCAGACTTAGCTCAAGTGGCATCAATTCGTCATCGACAAACCGACGAACAACATCTTGAAGCATTCGTGTTTCTTCCGGGAGATCAAAGTCCATGTTTAAGAACCATTCAGAAAGGATCAAGGAGACATTAAAACGCAGTAAAGCGATAAGCGCTGTTTTTTTACTTCATCAAAACTAAAAAGCTACCGAACAACCGGAGTCATTCAGTAGCCTTTTAGGGGACCTTACATCAAAGCTTATTAGTCTCCACCACCAAAGGTGTAAGAAGCTCTGAGTCCAAACAGTGCTTTATCTGCCAGCGCTATAGACAAGCCACGTCCGTTACCAATGCCATCAGGAACACTACCAAATGCACCACTGATACCTGAAAGGTCAAACAGGTACTGCAGACCTTTGGGTTGACGATCGTCTGTGCAATTCAGGCAATACAGCTCAGCCCTGAATTTACCTGTCGTCACACCCACTCGCAGGTTCAGCTTTGTGCCTGACCCTGTATGCGTGATGTTCGCCTGTGATGCATACATTTTGTCGGTATAAATGACGTCTGCTCGCGCGAACATCGTCCAGCCGGCTGTCAGGTTCATGTTGTAGTCAACAGAGACCGTCCCGCTGTTTTCAGGGTATCGCGAGAATGCGTTACCTTGTACGAAGTTCGAATCACCCAGGATGTCAAAAGCATCTTGGCTGAAGAAACCACGGCCAATCTCGCTTTTATTGTAGGCATAGGTGAATTCTGCAGACCAGTTGTCGTTAAAGATGTACCCACCCTCAACTTCTATACCATTAAGCTCCGCACTAGCGCCCTGACCAACAATAGATCCGGAAATAACCTGTGCGTCCCCGTTATCATCCGTGTACGAAGCGGCAAATATGGGTGACTGCACATTTTCAACATCGGTTTTATATGCGGTTACGGTAACGAAGCCACGTCCATCTGAGAATGAGGTTTTGAGCCCAACCTCGATATTCTCTGAATCCTCTTCATCAACTTCTACACCTGACCCAGTCTGCTGTTCGATTTGAGCTAACTCAGTGGGCGACAAGCCAGAGAGGCTCGCGTTGAACAAACCAGGTCGGGTTCCTTCCGAGTAGCTGGCATAGATAGTAGTCTCATCGAACGGCTTATAGTCGATAATGAATCTTGGCAGGGTGCTCTTGAAGTTATCAGAAAGCCCGTCATCTCTCGGTAACAGCGGTCGATGGAAAGCACCTTCAGCATCTCCCGGTACAAAAACATACTTATACTGACCTTCAGTAACCTCATCATCCTGGCGTCGTACTTCAAGACTCAGTGTTAATTTGTCGGTGACATCAAACTCTACTGATCCAAATACCGCTGTGGTCTCCACATCGGCCCAAATCACCCCGTCTCCGGAGGTTGATCTGCCGTAACCGGCGTTAATATTACTCGGCGCGCCGCTGAATATTGCGTACGGGTTGTAGTTCACAGGATAATCAACCATCGTGTTGTCAATACCGTCAGTTGGGAAGTAGACGATCAACGAACCCGTAGTCTGGGTTGCAAACTCAAGCTCGGTGTCACTGTATCCGATCATCCAACGAAAGCGCTTATCCCTGTCGGAAGTCAGTCTAATTTCCCACGAGCTGTCCTCCAGCGCGTTCATTCTAAGATCCTGAGCGTCAGCCGGATGGTTTGCACCAAAGCCACCAAACATATCACCACCTAATCCAAGGAGGTATAGCCCTTCAGTTTCGCGACGATCAAGGTCATTCATCGTGCTGTAAAAATCCTCGTGTTCCGCCCAGATGAAATTGAGATTCATGCCATTATCGAAGTTATAATTCATAACGACGCTCAGTTCTTCTGCTTCTCTTTCAAGGCCAAAATGATCTGGTACAAGCGCATTGGGCATCAATCCCCAATCAGTCGCCGCATTAGATCGCAGTTGATTAGCTCGGACTGATCCTGTGTCCATGCCAATGTGTTGTGAGCTAGGCTCAGGAACCTTGCCACAAATGAAGGTCGGTGTAACCGTAGGTGCTGCGCCAAAGCTGGAGAAGAAATTCAAGTCAGCTTCTGTACTATATTCTTTATAACGTTGGATCTGGCCACCACCAGAACAGTTGTGGAATTCTCCACCTGAACCATCTCTGTGGTCATACAGCGTCGCCGCGTCAGGGCCATCGGAGTCTTCCCATTCGTGGTACCGAACCTTCATATCGAATGAATCGGAAGGCTGGAAGAAAAGGGTCAAGGAATAGTCTTCTGTGGAGCGAGCACCAAGATCTTCACCGGCGACAGTCGAGTTGCTGTACATCCCGTCCATCTCATAATCGCTGACTGTCGCTCGCGCGCTCAGCCAGTCTGTCAAAGCACCTTCTACAGAAGCGCCAACACGTTGGTGACCATACTCACCAAAATCTGCAGAAATTCTGGCGGTGAATTCTTCTGCTGGGTTCCTGGTAACAATGTTAATTGCACCAGCATAAGTTGAACGACCAAAGTGCGCTGCTTGCGGGCCCTTAAGGACTTCAATGCGCTCGATGTTTTCAATCGCACCAAATTCCGCTCCCAACGACGAAGCACCGTCAATAAAAAGCGTTGCCGCTGCACGGTGCGGCAGGTCTGTTCTCGGGTTCATGCCTCTGAAGATCAACCGGCGATGTTCTCTGCTGTTCTTGCCGACTGAACTTTCTGCATAAAAGAACCCTGGTGAAAACGCAACCACATCAGTCAATTCGTTGATACCTTTCAACTCAATGTCTTCAGCAGTCAGTGCTGTGATAGCAAAAGGCGTTTCCAGTAATGACTCTTCGGTTTTCCGAGCTGTCACTACAACTTCTTCAATTACGTTGCGCTCTTCCGCATACGAGATTGGCACTGCAAATAATGATGTTGCAGCAATAACCAATGCAAATAACTTCGCTGCGTTACTTTGATTGTTCATATAAATAGCTCCTTCATGTGGCTACCGATCAGAAATTCAAAAGCGCATTCCTACCCGCGTCGAGGCCTAGATTTTTCCACTCAAACCCAGTTAGTTGTGCACACGCGGCGAAACTATCCCGCCGACTTTTCACAGACTAAGACTGTTGCTAGCAAGTGTCAAATTATTCTTATATATATTTGTATATTTCATATATATGAATTACACTAAGCGCACACAGGAGAGTTTCTATGCCGAAAGACGTTATCAAGTCTGCAGACAGAGTATTTGGTGTACTCGAGCTGTTTCGCGACCAGCAAGCCCCGCTCACCGCGACAGAAATCTGCAAATACCTCAGTTACCCCAAGTCTAGCGCCGACGCGTTGCTCAAAAGCCTGGTTAGCCTTGGTTATCTAACGCTGGATTCAAATACTATGCGCTACTTTCCTTCTCTCCGGGTGACTCAGTTGGGCGAATGGCTGCCACGCCTGTTGCTTGGCGAAGGAGACACTCTTAGCATGCTTGATGAGCTTCATAAATTCACTGGAGAAACCATCACACTTTGCATGCCGAACGGTTTGGCCATGCAATTTATTACAGTGATTCCTGGCACTTTCCCGATCTCACTGACTATTCGCGAAGGACAGACTATTCCAATTTTCGCCACCGCCGTCGGTATCGCGCAACTGGCGACTCGAAGCACCGAGGACATTCAAAAACTGGCACAGCGTGCCAATCGCCGCACCACACGAACCGATGAGCGTGTGGATATCGATGTATTGAAAGCCGAAATAGAAACCGCTCGATCAAACGGATACGTGGAAGCATACGACCGCGTGCTGACAGACACTGGCGCGATTGCCATGGCACTGCCTATGAGTCAACTCGATAGAACCCTTGTCGTCGCAGTGGGTGGCTTATCTGAGCGAATCAAAACCAATCGGACTCAGATCATTCAAAAAATGCGACAGGCTGTATGGCAGCTTGGACACAGCGAAGCATCATAATTTCCTATTCCCGTAAATTCTCATATATGTATTATGTGTTCATAATCTGGAATTTGTTGACAGCATACAGCAACCCCTTTTAGAGTGCTGCAGCAGCACCAGTGAACTTGAGCAACTGCAGCGCATTTATCACCACTTGCGTTGAAATCTGACGCAGGAAAACCGGTTTACACCATGGGCAACTACATCGACATCGTTTGTAACCTCTATACGCCACAGGTCGTTGAGGAAGACAGGATGGGCATTGACGACGCTTTCAAAGAACAAGTCAGAATGCCTGAAGACATGCGCGATGGCGTCAGCATTGAAGATTATTTGTTGAAAATGGATGATGCCGGGATTGAACGCTCACTTCTTATCGGTGTTCGGGGTGGCGACTTGAACGTTAGAGGTTCATTTGAGGTCCCCTATGCCTACGTTCAGACTGCCTGTGAAGCACATCCAACTCGGTTTTCTGGCCTCGCTGGCATAGATCCAACTAGAGGCATGCAGGGACTGAAGGAGCTTGAAGTTGCCGTCAAAGAACACGGATTTGTCGGCGCTCACTGGTACCCTCACTGGTTTTCAATGCCACCCAATGCCGCGCAAATTTACCCCTACTATGCAAAGTGCTGCGAACTTGATATTCCTATCATGATGCAAGTAGGACAGAACCTGGTCTACAACCGTGAACGCCGATTACCTTCCGTTGCACGGCCTATTTTACTAGACCAAGTGGCGATCGATTTCCCGGACCTCAGAATCATCGGCATACACATAGGCATTCCATGGACCGATGAAATGATCGCAATGTGCTGGAAGCACGAAAACGTTTTCACTGCCGGCGATGCTTACGCCCCTCGCTATTGGCCAGAACAGTACGTTCACTACGCCAATACAATAGGTCGACATAAGGTGATGTTTGGCACCGACTGGCCGGTAATATCCCCTGAACGAGGGGTTCAAGAAGTCAATAACCTGGGGCTAAAACCGGAATCTCATGCCTTGTTGATGCGCGAGAATGCGCTTCGCGTGTTCAATCTTCCAAACTCTGAATTGATCTGAAGCTTAAGATGACTGACAGCTACCCATCCATTACCCCTTCCATGCCTCTGGTCAGCGGAATCAGAGCGTCGATGTTAGCCAACCCCGATAAAGTTGCTATTACAGACTCTAAGGGCTCACGCAGTTATGCGGAACTTGTTTTTCGCATAGACAAAATCACAAGCGGTTTCATTAGCGATCTAGAACTACCTGTTGGTTCTCACGCCGCCATCGTCGCCCATAATTCAATAGAGTATCTGGAAGTTGTCTGCGGCGCCTCACAGGCGGGTGTTGCACTGGCAACTATTAACCCCTCTCTGAGTACTGAGGAAATCACGGCTATATGTGATGATGCAGATGCTCGGGTCTTGTTTACAGATGACGACAACTTCGAGCGATTGCAGAATCGTTCCTTCGGCAGTGTCGAAAAGATCATCAAGCTCAGCTCCGAACTCGAGCCTTGGGTGAGCAGACTAGATTCAGTAACCGTTTTCCCTGAGGTGTCTGAAAGGGATGTCTTCACTATCCCGTACACCTCAGGTACCACCGGACGCCCGAAGGGAGTTCTGGTATCACACCGGTCTAGAGTTCTGACGCTGCATGGCATGGCGTTGGAATACGGTTGTTATTCAAAAGATGACCGATTTTTAGCTATTGCGCCATTGTGTCATGGCGCAGGCATGGTCTTCGGTCTCGCTTCGTTGTATTTCGGTGGCTACGTGCGACTGATGAACCGGTTTGATCCTGAGAGCGTTTTATCGATCCTGCATCACGACAGCATGACTGGTGTCTTCATGGTGCCTACACACTTCCATGGTATTTTTAAACTGAGCGATGATGTCCTTGATAAATATCGCGACACTAACCTGCGCTCAATTATTTCCAATGCTGCGCCTTTGCCGCAAGCTACCAAGGAGCAGATCATTGACTATTTTGGGGACAACCTGCTGCATGAAACCTATGGTTCTACCGAAGCCGGTATCGTCAGCAATCTTCCCCCAGCAGATCAACTAAACAAACGTAACTGTGTCGGGCTTCCTTTCGACTCAACCCAGATAAGCTTAAGAAACGAATCCGGCGACGAGTGCGAAGCCGATGAGGCGGGTGAACTATTTTCGATCAGCCCCTATCTTTTTAATGGTTACTGGAAAAATCAGGCAGAAACCGACGCCGCCTTCCTTGACGGATGGGTCAGTGTCGGTGATATCGCGCGAAGAGATGCCGAAGGCTACCTCTATATCATTGATCGAAAAAAGGACATGGTCATCTCAGGCGGAACCAATATCTACCCAAGAGAAGTTGAAAACGTCCTGGGGCAACACCCGATGATCCTCGAAGCCGGCGTTATTGGAGTCCCTGATGAAAAATGGGGGGAACGCCTAAAAGCTTTTGTTGTAATTTCAGACGAGGAAAGTTTTGCCCCTGATCAGATCATTTCTTTTGCGGAATCCCACCTGGCAAAATACAAGGTTCCTAAAGATTTTGAGGTCATATCCCAACTGCCACGCAATGCCAATGGTAAAGTCCTAAAAGCGGTCCTGCGCGAACGTACCCAGACCTCGATAAATGAAGAAAAAGTCAGCTAGCCAGGCACCGAGCCAGCTTCAAACAATTTCGGTAATGGCCATGGAACATTCCACGGAGCCCTGACATATCCTTTACCTTCTATCCGATGAACCATGTCATTTGCAACCAACTGAGGGTGGTCCATGAGAGCCCCAAGGTCGGCGAACTCAACACTCCATACATTGCTGTACTTTTCAAGAATTGCGAGTAGCTCCTCGGAAGTGTACCGCATTGTATATTTTTCCCAGAGCGGTTTGACCTGGCCACCGAGATAACCCAACCCAAAGGTGAACCACCAGTTTTCAACACGCTCAGCATCCTCACAAAACTCATCGCGCATACCGAGTTCATCCAGCATACTAAAGAAGTCACCCTCACTTAAGTGTGGTGCAGGCGTGATATAGACGGGTCTGTCTTTGGTCTGGTATCCGCTGTGAGGGCTGTCTGTCTCATTGGTACAGTAAGAATCACCGAGCCAATCATCAGGGTCTGTTAACGCGGCCCACTGGTTTGTTCTGAGAAACATCATGGCGCCAAGTGCACTCGTCGCGACCCGCTGTCCCTCGCCCGTTTTTTCACGATGGTAAAGCGCAGCCAGAACGCCTATCAATGCAACTGAGCCGGTGCATGTAGCTACGATGTCCGAACCAACTCGCAGTGGAGGTTGGTCCAATGCGCCAAGCAAGCGAAGGTATCCGGTCATCGCCTGAATCACCAATTCACTACCAGGTCGGTCGCGCAAGGGCCCTTTTTCACCAAATGAAGAAAGCGCGTGGTAAACCAACCCGGGGTTGTCTGCCACCAACGTGTCATAACCCAGCCCCCTTTTTTCAGCGACACCAGGCCCCCAGTTTTCGATAAAAACGGCCGCATCACCGATCAATGCTCGCAACTCGTCTTGTCCTTTTCGAGACTCGAGGTCCATTACACGATTCTTCTTGTTACGGTTAAACGCTTCATACAATGCGCTATTTCCGGAGGGCGTCCGCGGTGCCAACTGTCTAGACCAATCCCCTTGCGGCGGTTCGATTTTGATGACATCTGCACCAGCTTCGGCTAGTAGTAACCCAAGGTACGGACCAGAAAAACCCTCGGTTGCGTCAATAACCTTAATGCCTTCCAGCGGTGCACGAGGTTCCGTGTCGTTGTCCAAATCACCTTGAACTATGGGATCACCACCAAAACCATTCTGAATCAAATCCTCGGTATCTTCCCCTGGTACCGCGACTTCAGACTTTATACTGGCGCGGGTTTTGCTGAATTGCCAAGGTACAGCACCAACAATAATCTCACCCTGGTGGGGAGGATTGATCGTTGTCAACATCTCGTTTTCGACGATTTGCTGGTGATGACGGATTTGCTCAAAGTCCAAACTGAACCCGTGCGGCACGCCTTCTCTCTCAAACTGAACGACCCACCAGCGCTTTGGCTTGCTCTGAATGATAGCGCTGGCAATTTCCTCGAGTTCATCTCGATGCTCGACTCGGTTAATGTTTGATTCAAATCTAGGATCACTAGCCAGATCTTCTCTTTTTAAGGCACGGCAAAACCCTAACCATTGTTCCTGCGTTTCACAGCCGACTGCTATGTATTCCTTATCCAACATTTTAAAGCACTGGTTCGGCGCGCTACTTGAAGACGCACTTCCCAACAACCCTACAGAGGCGCCAGCAAGCAGTGATTCGGCGGCACGATTCATTTGCATAGCGACACCCATTGTGAAGTGACTGGTTTGCATATGACCTGCTGTGCCGAATCGTTCGCGCTGCAATAGCCCCAACAAAGAAAGGCCTGTGACCACGGCTGCACCAGCAGGGTCCATATGAACAAACCTCAGCATTTCCGGATAGCCACCGGGTGACCCGTTGAGACTACCGAAGCCACTGAATGCCTGCACGTGAGGGTCCAACGCAGCTCTGTCGCGCATGGGCCCAGCATCTCCCCAGCTACTACTTGAGACGTAAACCAGACCCGGGTTCATTTCACTCAGCGTTTCGAAACCTAAGCCAATGCGATCCGTCACCCCTGGACGAAAGTTCTCGATCAAAACATCGGCTTCCGCACCAAGGCGCTTCACCGCATCAAGCTGGGCAGGCTGCTTTAAGTCCAATTCAGAGGATCGCTGATGATTGTTGCTCGCTGTATAGCAGGTTGAGATACCCTTCTGCATCGGATGCAGCAGACGAATATATTCGCCGTCGGGACGCTCCACCTTGACAGCATCTGCACCCAGGTGGGCAAGTAACGAAGCAGCCCAGGGACCAACGATTGAGGTTCCAATATTAAGCACTCGAACCCCGGTCAGCGGACCTGGTGCTGCGTTCTTTCCCTTCTGCATACGACTAACTCCCATTCGACAGGTTTAATTCAAACATTTTATGCAAGCGTATGCAAATATGACAAGGCGGTAGTAAATAGGCATTATTATGTATATTATTCAATACTTTATATAATATAATATTGTTAAACGCAGCTATAAACGCATTTATTTGGAATCGTATTCACATATTAAACCTGGGACAGCGTTAGGCAATTGGGCGAAAGCTCAGCAAAACCCGGAGGTTAAACAATGATCAATAGGAAACGTGCGAATTCACAAGATGTGGCAGCACTAGCCGGCGTATCGCAGGCGACGGTATCAAGGGCGTTTACACCCGGCGCCAGCATCTCTGCGAAAACAAGGCAGAAAATTGAGGCCGCAGCGACGAAACTAGGCTACCAACCTAACATAATTGCCCGCAGCCTCTCTAAACGCCAATCTAACCTCATTGGGCTTCTCTTCACTAACTGGACTCATCCAAAAGCAGCAGATTTGCTGAAAAAAATTACCGAAGCGCTTACGGATTACGGCTACAAGATCATCGTCCAGTCGGCGACTAGCAACCATCAAACCGACGACGCTCTGCGCGATTTCCTGCAGTACCAGGTCGACGGCGTTATGGTCTTCTCTGCCACCCCTTCCTCTGAAGTCACCACAGAATACGCTCGAGCTCGAACACCCATCGTCCTGTTGAATCGCACCGGACTGGCCTTGAATACCTCCTCCGTGAGTATCGATGCAACAGCGATCGGACGACATATTGCAACCTCTCTTCTCGACCGGTCCCACAGGCGTTTTGCCCTCATCAGTGCAGATCCGGATAGCCAAATCGTAATCAAAATGACAAAGGCTATAGCCAGCATCACGGCTGAACATCCCAACGCAGAAATCATCTTTCAACGTTCAGGTATAGACGGCTACGAAGCCGGGTTTCGGGAAATCAACCGCATCTGGGGCAATCAGGCGGCCAGACCCGATGCAATCATTTGCTCCGCAGATAACACTGCTCTTGGTATTCTGGCGGGATGCAAGCAACACCTAAACATCAATGTCCCTGATGACCTGGCCGTCATCGGCCTGGGTGACATTCCTCCATCCGGCTGGAAAGACCACAACCTGACGACCGTAAAAATCCCGCACGACGAAATGGTCTCAAAAGCCGTCCTGACCCTGATCGCCGGGATTGAAGATCCAAGCCTCGAACCTCAGACTTTTGAGTTTCAGGCACAACTTATTTTAAGGGGAACTACGCGCCTAGTTCCCGTATCAACCGAGAGCCCTCTATGAGAATCGGATCCAACAATCTAACCTATCCATTTGACAACCGACCCAAACCAGCCAAGCGCATTGAAGTCGCGCCGGGCGTATTCTGGCTTCGGATGCCGCTGCCCATCAGCCTGAACCACATTAACCTGTGGCTACTTGAAGACGATGACGGCTGGACAATTGTAGATACCGGCATGTCAAACCAAGAAACTAAATCCCTCTGGGAGTCCTTGCTTGAGCATGAATTGGATTCGAAACCAGTGAAACGAGTCATCGGCACACATATGCATCTTGATCATATCGGCCTTGCGGGATGGTTATGCAGGAAATGTCAGGTTGATCTTTGGATGCCGCGAGCAGAGTACCTGTCCTGCCGCGTGTTTTCGTCCGAGATGCTAGAGCCACCTTCCGAGGAAACGACGCAGTTCTATAAAGCTGCCGGATTCGGAGATGCAGAGCTGTCCGTATTCCATGAACGCTTCCAGGCCCGCAGCAATTTCATGACGCCGATGCCAACATCTTACCGTCAGATCAGAGATGGTGAGAACATTAGAATCGGTGACTTCGAATGGACAGTCATGGTAGGTACAGGCCATTCGCCCGAACACGCCTGTCTTTATTGCAAAGAACTTAATGTCTTCATCGCCGGCGACCAAAACCTTCCACGCATTACCCCTAACGTCAGCGTCAGACCGGACCAACCTTCATCAAATCCCCTTGGTGAATGGCTGACCACGTGTGAGTATTTTAAAAACCAAATAGGCGAGCAGGTTTTAATACTCCCTTCACATGGTGATCCATTCTATGGTGGACCACTGCGCCTCCAGGCGATTATTGACGATCACCTTGTTTCCCTCGAAAAACTGTCCGATTACTGTAACTCCCCGAGACGCGTCGTCGATGTCTTCCCCACCCTGTTCAAGGGCAAGATTGAAGACCACAATCTCGTGATCGCCACTTGCGAGGCCTTGGCTCACCTAAACTATTTACTGGGAACTTCCCAATTGAGCATGGGCACCGACCCGGATGGTGTTAAACGTTTTCAGCGATCGTGACCTTATAGTTTTATTTATCATCTGATAAACTAGTAGCTGTTAATGACACACTTATCACGCGCTATGGACCAGATTGAATGACCGTTAAGAAAACAGGTAATAAATTACCAAAAAAACGCTTGCGTCCAGAAAACCGCGAACAGCAGATTCTGGATGAAGCTGTGAGCTTTTTTGCTGAAAAAGGGATTTCCGGGAAAACCCGGGACCTGGCTGACCGTCTGGGCATTACCCAGCCCCTGCTTTATCGCTATTTCCCCACGAAAAGAGACTTGATAGAAGGTGTCTTTGAAAAGGTCTATCTTAACAAACTTAATCCTGAATGGCTGAAGACGATCACTGATCGGGAAAGGCCCCTCCA
>JABGVY010000027.1 GCA_018645845.1 Gammaproteobacteria bacterium
CACTTCGATGGTCCTTAAAATCCCCACCGCGTTGAAAAACCGTACTCTTGGCCAAACCATGGGCCTGTATGAGAAAGAAATCAGGTTCTACAGAGACCTCGAATCTTCGGTCAATATTCGAACTCCTCGTCATTACTACAGTGCACTCGATATTGCGGATGACCCGGATGTTGTCCTAGAAAGGTTGGTCGGTCTCAATAAACTGCCCATGTGGTTGATCGCTATTCTGGCGGCCATCGCTGGATGGGTCATCAGCTTTACGCCCAGGCGCTATGCCTTACTGATTGAAGACCTGAGCGGCTACCGATTGGGAGATCAGGCGAACGGTTGCTCTGAAGAAGATACAAAACATGTCCTTACTGCCATGGCAAAGTTCCACGGCCAGTTCTGGGGCAGCAAAGAACTTCCGGGCATGACCTGGATCGCACCTGTGGCGGCAACCAGTAAAATTATTCAAATGATGTATTTGCAAAATGTCGGGAAGTTCATCTCGGCAAATAAAGACACATTATCGGAACGTCAGCTCCAGTTGACGCAATGGTTTAAGGTTAATGGGCAGGCGCTGACAGAAATACAGGGAGAGGAATCGCCGACGTTGCTGCACGGTGACTTTCGCTTGGATAATATCTGTTTCGATGATGCGAAAGGCGAAATAATGCTGTTCGATTGGCAGACCATGTCGAGCGGACCTGGAGGGCTGGATATGGCTTATTTTTTGAGTGCTGCATTACCTGTCGGAACCGCTGAGGAAAAAATAAACGAGCTGATTAGCCTCTATCATGAGGCGTTAAAGGCCGAAGGCGTAAAGATTTCTGCAGCAAGGCTCCGGTGGCAGTATGAGATGGGTATGCTGGCAACACTAATGAGGATAATACCTGCAGCGCATACAGCGCAGCTTGATCTGGGTTCCGATCGAGGACCACAGATGATGCAGGCCTGGCTTGACAAGATATTCGATAAGGTCAAGCACGTGCAGTTTGAAACGATCCTTGAACGTATACCGGACTAGGTCTGTGTAGGGTGGCTGTTCTTCATGGGTTTGCTGATGATCTAAAGCCAGACCTCAAGATTGTTCTGTCTTCCGATTTCCCGGGACAGTTTCATCTCCAGAATGGCAGTCATTTGACAGGCATCAAGAAGGGATGTGACCTCGCCCTGTTGCTGTTTATCCAGCGATTCAAATTCATCCTGGACACGCTTTAACAGATAGAACCTGAAGGGTTGTGCCAGCGCATCGATGCTAATACCTCTTAGTGGGAAGTTGGCCATTCCAACCCCTCGTACGCATTCTGTCCCCGGTTCCAGATAGTCCTGTTGGCTGATCCAGTCATTAATGCAGGAGGCAGCTGCCCGGGTTTCGGGGACGAAATCAATGGCAATATGTTTCAATACATTTGTCAGGGATGCCGGAATTTCATCTGCGGCCAGGTACTCACCATCCTGTGTCTCGAATTCACCGACATCGTGCTCGGGCCTGTTCATGCGCTCAACCCATCTGAAGGCATGGATTGCGTGTTCCCGCATCAGGGAAAGTGGTTTGGGATCACGGCCCAGATGTGCGTACAAAGGTGCAAGCATCCCAAAGTCGGCAATCGAAGGCCTGCCTCCCAAAAGATAAGGATGTTCCGAAAAGTGGCTGTCGAGAACTTTTAGTAGCTCGATGTAGAGCGTTTCGATGGTGTCGAATGTGTCAGGGACTGCGCCGAAAGCCTGCCCGGCGGCGCGCATTCGGTTCATCGCCTTATCGGCTTTTTCTTCACGTCCAGGTCCTCGGGGCATGGCCGTCCGGAAGTGAAACCGGAGGAATTCCAGGTTCTGTTCAGGGAAGTTCCAGCGGTAGTGCATAGCGGGACGAAGCAGTCCCTCTGCACCGATGACATCCAGCAGTCTGTTGATGACTCTTTGCTTGGGTGTCCCTGGGGAAAAACCATGACCGCTTTTGGCCTCGAAGTGATCGATGATGGCAACACCATCCCGGATAATCTCTCCGTCGGGCAATTCCAGGGTAGGCATGCTCTGCCTGTTGCCAGCCGCTGGTACGACGTTCTTTATATAGTGTTCCGTAATAGGCATCGTCTCGCGATAAGGAACATGGGCCTTGATGAGATAACTTCTTGCCCGTCCCGTAAAGAGAGAGAACGGCGCGCCATAGAGTATTGCGTTAGTCAAAAGGCTTCCTTTTTAGTTTGGCCAGTAGATGTATTCATCACCGTCTTCATATTCTTGGCCACCATGCTTATCTATTAGTTGGGCTGAGTCCAGGAAGCTAGGCCACAGGGGGTCAGCCTGTTCGGCGTTATGCTCCGTCAGCATTGCTTCGAGTTTTCGGACGGTTTCAGGTTCGCTTTGTGCAAGGTTGTTCTGTTCTGTTGGATCTACCGAAAGATTGAACAACCACCGTTTATCTGGCCTGCCTGCGCGAATTAACTTCCAGCCATTGTGTAGTACAGACTGGTGATGCCCTTCTCTCCAAAAAAGGGTCTCATGAGGTTTGCTCGATACCTCACCTCTGACATGGGGTATAAGGTCTACGCCATCATACTTCACGTTATCAGGCGTGGCGGCACCAGCGGCTGCGGCAATAGTATGGAACAGATCGATATGGTGCACGGGATCAGTGAGCCTGGAATTGGGCTCGATCTTTTGCGGCCATTTCGCCATAAAGGGCACGTGTGTTCCGCCTTCAAAGTGTGTCAATTTCCAGCCGCGGTAAGGTTTATTGATGTCGGGAAGTCCAATATAACCTGCTCCCCCGTTGTCACTGGTGAAAATGATGAGGGTGTTGTCACTGAGCCCCAGTGCTTCGAGTTTATCGGTGATCATTCCCACGCTACGGTCAAGGGAATGAATCATCGACGCATAAACCCGAAGCGTGTGATCTTCTATATGTGAGAATTTGTCGTAATCTGCGCGGGTGGCCTGTAGTGGGTTGTGAATACCCCAGTGTGCGAGATAAAGAAAGAATGGTTGATGCTGGTTTTTCTCAATAACTTTAATGGCTTCATTGGTGTAGTAGTCGGTAAGGTAACCGTCAGGTTGAAAGCTTTGTGAATTGTTAAACTGGCCCTGGTAAGTGGCGACTGCCCAGACCATTTCCTCGATAACATCCCCATCCCGTTTTGCGTTGACAACATCGGGATGGTCCGGTGGCAGGTACGACAGGCCGTTCAAATACAAACTGTCATCGAATCCTTGATTTTGCGGTCCATCCCCTGCGCCTAGGTGCCATTTACCAATATGGGCGGTGTAGTAGCCAGTTTCCTTCAGCACCTCTGCGATAGTGATTTCGGAATCCGGCAGTACCAGTTCATGCATGGGGGGAAGGGATGCTGCCACTTCGTGGTCTATCGTTGCCCGGAGAGCAGGCTGTTCTATGTCCTGGGTCCATTGGCTAATCGTTGCGACAGTACTAAATACTGGAGTGAATTCGAACCCGAACCGGGTTGAGTAACGCCCGGTGAGAATACTCGCGCGGGAAGGTGCGCAGATTGCATTGGCGGCGTAACCATTGTCGAATCTGACGCCTTGTTCAGCCAGAGCATCGATATTGGGTGTCATCAAAGAACCATCAGCGGCGCCACCGTTATAAAGCGATATATCGTTGAATCCCATATCGTCGGCGAGGATAAGAATGATATTAGGCGGTCGTTCGTTGATAGGTGTACGTGCTTCTGCGGGGCCGTCGGGCCAGGCAGTAGGCACATTGTCGCGGATAGGGTTCGCCATGCCGCGAATCTTTGGCACGACAGATACCAGGATATCCAATCGGTACTGCCAGGCGAGTGTGCCGGTCAATAATAATGC
>JABGVY010000026.1 GCA_018645845.1 Gammaproteobacteria bacterium
ACTTTACAATTGACAGATCCCGCCTGGTAATTGTACCCTGCGCCTCCTCTTGCCGAGGTGGTGAAATTGGTAGACACGCTAGCTTCAGGTGCTAGTGGGGGCAACCCCGTGGAGGTTCAAGTCCTCTCCTCGGCACCAACACCCTGCATTAACGTTAGTTAATACTCTGTTGTTGGTTAAGCAAAACACTACTCAACCAGGTCATTCCTGCACTTTACTTACAAAACAAATACAAATTATCCTGCTGTTTTTGCTTAAATGGTCGCAAATCTCGTTAGGATTTCATGTGTCTGCCCAAAACCACCGCGGCTTTACGCTCATAGAGCTCATGATCGTCGTCGCCATCATTGGCATCCTTGCAGCGATAGCCTTGCCCGCGTACCAAGACTACATCCAGACAGCGAACAGCAGCAAGATCCGAACTCAATATCATGAAGCCGAGCGTGCAACCAATGCTGTGTATGTTCGCAGCGTGGTTCAGTTACAGCTCAACCAGCCGGTTAGTGTACCCTCTACCGACGAAGGTTGGATATCACTTTACAATCCACGGGGTAGTACAGCAGCAGGCGGTGGCAATGCGTTCATTTCCGGTGCAGCAAACGCAACGACAGGTCAAATTGGTGTGACATCCAGCGGCGTGTTTCCCACCACATCGCAAGTCATTCTTGAGCTTCCAGCCTATGCACCCCTTACTTCCGAATCAGTAACCATCTCCGTGACGCAAAATCTTTAACGGAAGGTTGCATTGCGCGCCTGACGTTAGCCAAAAGGCTGGTTCAAGATAATCGTGTCCTCCCGATCGGGACCGGTAGACACAAAGTCCACCTTTACTTCACAGGCAGTTTCAATTCGCTCGAGATAAGCGCGAGCATTGGCCGGGAGACCCTCCATCGTTTTCACTTTAGCAGTGGCCTCGTTCCAGCCTGGCAACTCTTCATAAACCGGCTTGGGCGAATCGCTGTCAGGGTTTTCATAGCCAACACAGATAGCAATTTTTTCCAACCCATCAAGCACATCCAGCTTGGTGATGCATAAGCCAGACACACTGTTGATGTTAATCACTCTACGAAGAGCATGCGCATCAAACCAGCCACACCGCCTTGGCCGACCCGTGGTTGATCCAAACTCCTTTCCGACGTTCGCAAGGTGACTGCCCACAGAATCGAACAACTCTGTCGGAAAAGGCCCTGAACCAACCCGAGTAGTGTAGGCCTTCGTAATACCAAGAATATAGTCCAGGTCCAAAGGACCCACACCACAGCCGCTGCCAATCGCCCCAGCCGTTGTATTGGAAGATGTCACATATGGGTAAGTTCCCTGATCGATATCCAGCAGCGAGCCCTGGGCACCTTCGAACAGAATATTTTGGCCAGATTTTCTGCATTGACTCAACTCTTCCACAACGTCCTTTACCATGGGTCGCAACTGGTCAACAAACGACAGTGAAGCTTCAAGGTTTTCTTCCAGACTGATGGCTTCCGCGTGGAAGTAGTTTTTGAGGACAAAATTATGGTAATCCATGATTTCCCCAAGCTTTTCTCTGAAACCGTCGCCGTCAAACAAATCAGCAACCCTCAGGCCACGCCGTGCAACCTTGTCCTCATAAGCGGGGCCAATCCCGCGCCCGGTCGTTCCGATTTTTTGATTACCACGGACATTTTCGCGCATCTTATCCAGCGCGATATGGTGAGGGAAGATCAACGGGCAACCACCTGAAACGTACAGGCGCTCCCTGACGTTGACGCCTGCTTCTTCAAGCTCAACGATCTCCTTGAAAAGGTCGGGAAGCGACAGGACAACACCATTACCGATCATGCAGGTGACCTGCCGATGCAAAATACCTGATGGAATAAGGTGAAGAATTGTCTTCTCACCGCCAACGACCAGGGTGTGACCGGCGTTATGCCCTCCCTGAAAGCGCACGACAGCCGAAGCTTTTTCGGTCAGAAGATCGACCACCTTGCCTTTACCCTCGTCACCCCAATGTGTACCTATGATGACTACATTCTTACCCATCGCTATTTATCTCCTGATACCAGATGCCATTGTCCATTTTGAAAATCGAGATGATGACTAAAGTCGTCAGGCTGCCCCGATTCCACAACAACGTAACCCTCAGTACGCAGCTGTTTTATCCGCTGCCAAAGTGAATCTTCTTCGCCGCTTGGCACTTCAGGGACCCAAACACTTTTTCTTGACTCTTCTGGAAGCCTGACCTTTTCTGTGAGGCTCCTCACGTCAATAGAAAATCCCGTGGCACCACGTGCTTCTCGACCGAAGACCTGCCCGATGTGGTCATAACGGCCGCCTTTGGCGACTACAGAGCGACTACCATTTACATACGCGGCAAAAACTATCCCCGTGTGATAGGCGTAACCACGGAGTTCACTCAAATCAAAATAGACATCGAGATCGGTGAATCGGCGGGCAATGGTATCGGAAACCTGCTGTAGACTATCAATTGAAGCAAGAACGCCTTCATGCGCCTTGAAAAGAGAACGTGCTTGTTCAAGTACTGTGTTACTGCCGGTCAATCCCGGAAGCTGCGTCAACAAGAACGAATCCCCCTCAGACAAACCAAAAGCGTCACAGTGCTCGCCGATTTCCGCAACCGATTTCCTCTGTACCGCTTCGAAAAGTAATTCTTGTTGGTCTGTGTTGAGTGCAAAACCGGACATCAACTGACGGAAAATATCAACATTACCAAGATCCACATGCACCGCATCAAAGCCGAGCGATTTTAAAGACTCGATCATCAAGCTCACGATCTCTGTGTCTGCCTTACTGGTTGAATCACCGAACAGTTCAGCACCAACGCTAAGTGGAGTTCGATTAGCCAGCATGCTGTCAGCCTGCGCCTGGACGACAGTTCCTGCGTAGCAAAGCCTGGCCACGCCATCACTATTCAGGCTGTGGGCATCTATTCGAGCCACTTGCGGGGTGATATCCGCCCGAACTCCCATAGTTCTGCCTGTCAAAAAATCAATCACCTTAAATGTTTTTAGATCGAGGTCACGTCCGGTTCCGGTCAGCAGGGACTCCAGATACTCGATCATCGGAGGAATAACATAGTCGTATCCCCAGGTCGAAAAGAGGTCCAGCAACCTTCGCCGAACTTCCTCCAACCTTTTTGCCTGCAGAGGAAGTATGTCTTCTACACCGTCAGGCAAGAGCCATCGGTCCACAATGCCCATCTCCGTATTCCAAAATCTAGTTAATTAAATACAACAACCCTGTACCGAGCAGCATACTCGCCAAACCTGCAATTCGCATGGTCTTGTCATCTATCTCAGATAACATCATCACCATCTCCCGCCATCGTCTTGGGTACAGAAAAGGAAGAATCCCTTCAATTACCAGCACGAGACAGAGTGCAATTCCAACGTCATGCCACATGTTGTTTTATGGACGCCTATTGAACGCCTTACCCCTTATACCTGATTTTAGGTCCTACTAAACTGAAGCTAGTAACGCTGAAAGCTCGCTTCATGCCCGCCATCCTTGTTACACCCCGAAAGAGCATTCCAAGATACACTACTGGTCAAAAAAAAAGGGTAGCTTGTGACGGCTACCCGATCTTTAAAGGCGCAAACTAACTCGTTCGACGTCTGGGGTCAACGACGCGCGCCAGAGCTGTTGATCAGATACTTGAAAAATTCGCTATCTGGTTGAATCAGAAGGATATCTCCCTTGTTGGAAAATGTTCGCTGATACGCCGACATGCTACGCGAAAATTCATAGAAGTCCTTATCCTTATTGTAAGCAGCCGCATAGATTCCCGCGGCCGAGGCATCACCCTCACCGCGAACTTCTTCTGCCTTACTGTACGCTTCCGCCAGTATCACCTCACGTTGCTTGTCTG
>JABGVY010000325.1 GCA_018645845.1 Gammaproteobacteria bacterium
CTGTGAGCATACGCGGCAATCTCCTGATCCGACGCCAAACGAATTTGTTTATTAATGCCACGCAGGAAAACGTGAACCGTCTACCGAGAGGCAGAACTCCAGGTCTTCTTGGCATTGAACAGCGAGCTCTCAACTCTCTACTCTCAACTCTCAACTCTCAACCAGGAAAGTTCAAGTATCACCGTGGTAACAGCGAGAATCTGTAAGCTTCCGACAATGAAGCTTTCAGTCTTTTGCTTCAAGTCATGTAGTAAAAATGTAAATTTCACTTCAACCCCACTTATTGACCCCAGTTATTTTTCGGTTAGCACCAGCCCCTTGAGTTCGTTTTGCATTCTCCAACCATCTAACACTTTCCGATACGCACCGAGACCTTTCCCATAAGATTCAAGGCGCACGTCTCGATACCGCTCCCGCGTGCCTTCTTGATTGTAGTAACCCGGTGTGCAGCTAGCCGGTGAGCCTCCGAGCACAAGTTGCGCCTGGGATGATTCACTACTTAACTGATCAACCACCCATTCTTGCTCAGCTTCAGCTGATGGTTCCGCCATTTGAATATTGCGCTTCATCAACTCGCTGACGGTATAGGCAACATGCTTGGCCTGCACATCAACGCCATAACAATAATTCGCGCCAAGTTGGAACACGAACAAGCCACCACAGAAAAACAGATTGGGAAATCCATGTGCCATCAGGCCGTGCATGGTGCACATACCATCGCTCCAGTGGTCGTAAATTGACTCACCCTCGACGCCATAAATGGGGAAACCAATACGGCGCTGGTAACTACTGGTGATTTCAAAACCGCTGGCATAGATGATGCAGTCAACTTCATATTCTTTCCCGTTTGCGACAATGCCACGTTCTGTAATCTGTTCCACACCTTTGGTCTCACTGACGTCGACGAGCTCCACGTTGGAACGGTTGAACGTTCCAAGATAGTCATCATTAAAGGTGGGGCGCTTGCAAAACTGGTTGTAGAACGCCTTCAGCTTTTCAGCGACTTCCGGATCTGCAACGGTTCGATCAACATGGCTTCGAATCTGCTCCATGGTTTTAAAATCCGCCAGTTGAGGCAAATCACCGAGTTGATCAGCGTCCAGATCGCCCTGTTGGACCAGTGTTCGTATATTGCGCGCCATGCGCGTCCAACCCTCATCCTCGAACTCAGGATCGATCTCACCGCCGATCAACGCTTCTCCAAATCTTTTTTGGCGGGCGGCTTGCCAGCCCGGCTCAAGATCAGCGGCCCATTGAGGATCTGTCTCGGAATTGTTCCGAACGTCCACAGAAGACGGCGTACGTTGGAACACATACAACTGTTCTGCACTTGCACCCAGTGACGGAACACATTGCACCGCGGTTGCACCGGTACCAATGATGGCAACTTTCTTATTCGCGAGTTTCTCGAGCTGGCCTTCCGGCCCACCACCGGTGTATTCATAGTCCCAGCGACAGGTGTGGAAGTTATGGCCTTTAAATTTTTCCACGCCAGGTATGCCGGGCATTCTCGGGCGATTGGCCGGACCAGTTCCCAGACAAACATACCGCGCCTTCATTTCATCACCCCGGTTAGTCGAGACGAGCCACAAAGAGGTTTCTTCATCCCAACGAAGCTCCGTCACCGAAGTTTGAAAGATCGCATCCTTGTACAAGTCAAAGTGTCTTCCGATGCGTTGTGCGTGTTCATAGATTTCCGGCGCATAGGAGTAACGCAACTTTGGCACGTATCCAGTTTCTTCGAGTAACGGCAGGTAGCTGTAGGATTCAATATCGCATTGCGCGCCGGGGTATCGATTCCAGTACCAGGTGCCACCAAAGTCTGCGCCACTTTCTATTATGCGCACACCAGTGACGCCAGACTGAATCAACCGTGTGGCGGTCATCATGCCGACCCACCCACCGCCGATAACAATCACGTCTCGTACGTCTCTTATAGGGTCCCGTTCTATCGTCTCGCTGTAGGGATCATCTGCAAGGAAGGTATTGGCAAACGGCGCGTCATTGGTTACCTCCACAAATTGTGACTCTGCATCCTCTCTTATTCGCCTATCCCGCTCGAGTTGATATCGACGTGTCAGTTCTTCGGGATCAAACGCAAGTGACTCAGAAGCCAATGTTTGTTCGGGCACGGGAATCTCCTCTATCTTTGGTGGGTGCAAAACAACTGTGACATACTTTGTAAACGGTGATTTATACCGATCTAGCCAA
This sequence comes from Gammaproteobacteria bacterium, assembly GCA_018645845.1. Lineage (GTDB taxonomy): Bacteria > Pseudomonadota > Gammaproteobacteria > Pseudomonadales > Azotimanducaceae > UBA9659. The sequence continues at coordinate 2,212 of JABGVY010000325.1, forward strand.
TTCCGAGTATATACTCGAATTGTAGTTAGAATTCACAGGTCCACAGACTTTCTTGACACACTTTTCCTACACAAGTTGATGGAGTTTGTTATGAAACAGTACCTTGTATCGAAGATCACGCAGTTAGTCAGGTCAATTCTCAAGTGGGTCGACTACCGTATAACCGGCGGTGATAGCGGCATGACAGATGAAGAAGCCATTGCCGCCCCTTACGAACACTATGCTCGTATTCGCGCTCGCGCATCGATAGTACGAACTCATAGAAATCGAGGTTGGATGTTGCTGGACTTTGATGATGTTCAATCCCTGTTGCTTGATCATCGGTTCAGCGCCGATCTTCGGAAAAACCCGTTCCTCTCAAAGATGATTCGTATGGCCGCCGATGGCAGAACCGTCAGTTTTCTAGACAACCCCACTATGCTAAATCTCGATCCACCTGATCACACCCGATTAAGGAAGTTGGCAAACCATGGTTTTGTTCACAAATCCATATTGGCACTGGAACCACGCATTATTTCTCTCGTGGATGAATGCATCGATACTGTTGATGTTGGTTCAGGTAAGCCGTTTGACGTTATTGAGACGTTGGCCAAGCCTTTGCCGGTCAGAGTAATTGCCGAATTGCTGGGGCTTCCCCAGGAAGATGTCTCTCGGTTTCAACAATTATCAACAGATTTTATTGGCATCACCGCTATCGGCAATAGTGAACTCATGGATATCGGCACAGCGGCTGCGGAAGAATTAGAGGCATACTTTGATCAGGTCATCACGCATAAGCGACAGCACCCCGGAGACGACTTAATCTCACAATTGCTTGAGGTTGAAGAGCAGGGTGATCGGCTCGCCGCCAGGGAATTGGTTTCCACCTGCATCGTACTTCTCATTGCAGGGCATGAAACAACCACTCACCTGATTGGCAACGGTATGCATTTACTGCTCGACCATCCAGAGCAAATGCAGCAGTTGCGAGACAACCCTGCGCTGATTCCCAATGCCATCGAGGAAATGTTACGCATCGAACCACCCGTCCAGTTCACAGTGCGTACAGCACTGGAAGATGTTGAATTCTCCGGTCAAAAAATTCGGAAAAACCAACTTGTCATGGCAGTGCTAGCGAGCGCGAATAGAGACCCTAAACGGTTCCCCTTCCCGAATGACTTCGATGTTGCAAGAGAGGATGTGAATCACATTACCTTTGGCTATGGCATTCATCTTTGCCTGGGTATGTCGCTCGCCCGATTGGAGTCAAAAGTCGCTTTTGAACGTTTGCTCGCAAGATTTGACACGATGAGTCTGGCTGAGCAAGACATTGCGTTTGTGCCTGTTCCGTTGAATCGAGGAAGGCAACAATTGCTTGTAAACATCTAAGTGGGATCCTGATTCAACGGAGGCCGGGCTAATCACTGAAAAGGTTTTTGTTCCGCGCAGAGTTGATTTGGCTGTTTGTCCGCGAATGTTTTAGGGTTGTCTAGCTAACAGATGATATTCGCTGCAGCCTTTGGCAGTATAGACCGACAAAGTTGATGCGCGCCCAGGATTCAACGACGCTCCAGGGCGCAACATTTGCCATTCTCACTAGCAACGGCTTGAGTCGACCGACAGGAGGGCGGTGAAATCTAAAGTTTCAGATAAAAGAGTAATGTATGCGTAAAAAAGACAACTTGTTGGCACATTCGTCATCCTTTCTGCAGGAAATCAAGAAGCATCAGCGGGATGCGTTTCGGACGCTTGGGCCGGCGGGTATCATCACCGTGCTAGGTTTTGTTATTACCTTTTTTTTTATTGAGCCCGCACCTCCCAGATCGCTAGTCCTAGCGACGGGCCCGGAGGAGGGCAACTACTATAAGACAGGGCTTGCCTACGCTGAATTTCTGAAACAGAAAGGTATCGACCTGCGGGTGCTGGAAACGGCGGGAAGTCTTGAAAATTTCAACTTGCTTATAAACGACGAGGATGTCGATCTTGCCATCGTGCAAGGGGGGGCTACGCCTGCTGGTTTCGATAAATCCGCAGTAGAATCGTTAGCAAGTCTTTACCTTGAGCCTGTTTGGATATTTCACCGTCCAGCACTTGAGCTTTCAAGCTTGCGTGACTTTTCTAAACTCCGAATCTCCGTCGGAGATGTCGGTAGTGGAACCCAGGCTCTAGCGGAGCTCTTATTTGAAGAAAACGGCGTGTCTTCCGCTGATGGTGCAACGCGCTTTATCAACGCTGGTGCGACAGAATCAATAGAGATGCTAGAGCGTGGCGAAGTTGATGCAATTGTCCTTGTTGTATCCCCGCAAGCGCCGGTAATAAGGCAGTTGTTGCTTCAAGAAAGGTACCGACTGTTTAATTTTGAAAGACAGGACGCATATTCGAAGAGGTTTGGTTTCCTCGAGTCGGTTACTATCGAAAGAGGGGTGATTGACCTCAATATGGATTTGCCAAGAAGAAAACTTAGCCTGATTGCCCCTTATGCCAACCTTGTCGCAACGCCTTCAATGCACGATGCGCTTATACCTCTGTTGTTGGATGCGGCGACAATCGAGCATTTTTCGGGGGGATTAATTATGAATGCCGGCGAGCTACCGTCACTGATAGGGTCTGAATTTGGGAACAACGAGGTGGCGCGGGAGTACATCAAGCATGGTCCCTCGCTTTTCCAGCGACATCTAAACTTCTGGGTCGCGTCGCTGATCGATCGTGCGAAAATAATGCTGATTCCGTTAATCGCGTTGCTTTTTCCACTGATTAAACTCGCACCTCCAATTTACCGCTGGCGAATTCGATCAAGGATATACCGGTGGTATGCGATCCTTAAGGGCATGGACCAGCGTCTTTCTAATAGCAGCACGTTGGAACGCCAAAAGTTTGGGCTTCAATTATTGGAGATGGAGTCTGAGCTCTCAGAACTTGATGTTCCGCTGTCCTACATGCAGGAGTTTTACAATCTTCACCTTCATATTGATTTAGTAAAGAGGCGCCTGAAGGAAGTTGAACGTGTGGATAGCACCGCTTAACGACAAAAGTTACGGGTCAGATTAAGTACAATGATGGTTTAATTTTTAGCTCAAGAAGGAAGGCTTCTTTCTTGAGGTAGAGCGCTTTGCTGAAAACCTAGTGCGCCAACGCCTGTCCCGGGGGCATGATCCAACATGCAGCCCTTTTTTGCTGTAACGGGGCTTTCAGTTGGAATACTGCTAACATTTGTTCGACTGACACGTCGCCGCTTTGTTGCAATGTGACTGCATTAGTCTGCGGGCTCCATGGGCGACAGGAGATGGATGCCGTGAATACTGCCATCTGCATTCACTGAAATGTAATCCGTCCCGCGTCGGTAGACCGGCCCGCATCTTTTCTCGCCAATGGCTTCCGGTATCCGGCTATGGATCACCACACAACGCTGCCCATTTTCGGTATACCACTGGCCGGTCACCGTGCCGGAAGCGCTGTCATTGGACCAGTGGTTGATCAGCCTGCCGTCTTCATACCAAAGATTAGTAGCCGTTGTAGCGGCTGAATCCTGGACCTGTGCAGTATCCCGCACATTAGAGAAAGTTTGCTGGATCTCTGCGGTAGATAAACGTATTGAATTTTCAGGCTGCGCACTGATGGAATTGGGAAACATTGCCGCGAGCAGTGAGGAAAAGAGTGCATAAGCGCTACTTTTCATAATATCCTCTCGGTCGAAAAGTTTGTTGGCACCATGATTGGCGCGGGCCTGGTGCATAGCAATGTAAAGTAACACGAACTTTGGCGATCCGCGTCAGATGGCAAGGTGGACTTAATTCGAAGGCCATTGAGCAACCTCAGTGGGGTTTGGGGCTTAACTCTGCTTTACATGCACATCCATCTGGGGGTACGGAATTGACAGTCCTTCGTTCTCGAAGTTGCGATAAACTTCTTCATTCATCTTGAAATACACGCCCGAATAGTCTGCCGCTACCACCCAGACTCTCACGACAATATTTACTGAACTATCAGCCAGCTCGGCCAGAGCCATAAAGGGTTCTGGGTCCTGCAGAATTCTCTCGTCGGCAGCGATCAATGTATTAAGTACTTTATAAGCCTTGTCCAGATCATCGCCGTAGCGAATACCGAAGGTCCAATCGACTCGGCGGGTGGGCTGGGTCGAATAATTGATCATGGCGCCATTGGCAAGCGGGCCATTAGGTATTAGCACAGTCTTGTTGTCAGATGTGGTTAGCACGGTAGTAAAAATCTGAATCTCCTTGACTGAGCCGGTGTAGCCCTGAGCTTCGATAAAATTGCCAACCTTGTAGGGTTTAAACAAAAGGATCATTACCCCGCCGGCAAAATTCTGTAGGGTTCCAGATAGCGCCATACCAACCGCGAGACCTGCCGCACCAAGAATCGCAATGAAGGAAGTCATCTCGATCCCCAGCATTCCCAGAGCGCTGACATACACCATGAACCGCAGGAGAATCGAAAACATGCTGGTAAGAAAGCTCTTCAGCGATGGGTCGACAGCGCTCTTGTCGAAAACCTTTCCGATTATCCGGATCGACATCTTTACAATATAGAGTCCGACCACGAGGGTGGCTATCGCGGAAAGCAATTGCAAACCGTAAGTTACAGCCAATGAAGTGAGAGCTGTGGTATCAAATTCCATGGGTGTTTCCTTCGTCGGGTAGGGGTTGTTTTTAGCCTCACAAAAAATGGGAAAGTCGTTACGGCCCTCCCATGCCTACAGAAATCTGAGAAAAGCCAGCAGTTGCGCCTGCACCGCAGTGCCCGTATTGGCATAAAGGCCTGGCATCAGGGATCCATCTGTACTCTGAATTCGAACCGCCAATTCTGTTTCTGAAGTCAGGAAGTTTAAACCGCATTTATCCACAATTTCAAAAGTATCTTGATTGGTTTTTGCGAAAAGAAGCCCGCGAGCTATTTTTCGGTGGAGGATGGTCGATGCCAGACCGGGCAGTCATCGCCTGTACGATGGTACGCCACCCACGGTAATGACTTCGACCCCAATTAATGGCTTGAATATAACCTGTATTTGCCGGATGCCCCTTTACTCGTCTAACCCCGAATTGAATCGACGCACTCTCGCAGATTGAGCTAGACTAGTATTTTCAACAGACATCATTCGGAGAGAAACTGTGATTACATTGTTCCGGTTTGGTCCGGCCTGGGGAAAATTTGGGTGCATCAGTCAGTTTGTACTAAAAATTGAGACTTACTTGCGCATGGCGGATATCGAATTTGAAACCAAAAGCCTTGGCCTGGGCTTTGCCGAGACCGCTCCTAAAGGCAAGCTTCCCTACATAGAGCACGAAGGCACTCAGATAGCCGATTCCAGCATCATTGTCGATTACCTGAAAGAACATTTCGGTGATTCTCTGGATGAGGCGCTTAGTAGCAGTGAGCGAGCTAAGGGCCATACAATCAAGCGTATGATCGAGGAGCATATTTGGTGGATCATGGCGCGCGAGCGATGGTGGGCGCCCGAGAATCCATATCGGGACACTCCGGGGATGCTGAAAGAGCTCGATCAAGCGAGTTATGAAGAAGCACGGGATGATAGTCGGCGCAAATGTATTGAGCATGGTGTAGGGGCTTTTACTGAAGACGAGCTCGACAAACGTGGTAGGGAGGACCTGGATGCCCTTTCAATATTTTTGGGCGAGCACTCATATATTCTTGGAGATCAGCCGACCTCTGTTGATGCCACGACATATGCTTTCTTATGGCAGATTATGAATGGCCCGTACGCCTCGCGGCTCAAGGATGCGGCTCAAGAACACGACAACTTGTCGGCTTATGTCCAGCGCATGAGCAAGGAGTGGTTCGGAAACGATCCGATGTCGCTGGAACGAGAGGTATCATAAGCGTGAGTGCTAACCTTTGATTGCCTTAGCCGTGGGAGATCGACTGTTCTGTTTCCCGGATCAAGCACCCTGAGGAGAAAACTATCGCTAATGCAAATGTCAGTTTCACTGGCGAATTTCACTTTCTAACACCAGAGACAGAATCTTCTCTCTACCGAAATGACCGTGTGCGCATGACTCGCGACGATCGTGGTAACTTTGTAGATAGCGAAGGCGTAGAAACCGAGTCCCGCCAGATCGTGGTAAAAGATGCACGGCAACTCCCGCCCGAAAATACGATGAGTTTGATGCGAAATGGTTTTGAGTTGCTGGAAAAAGC
>JABGVY010000025.1 GCA_018645845.1 Gammaproteobacteria bacterium
GGAGGTATTATGTCGGCAGCAGAACTGGCTCTGTTTTATCAGGGATTGATTGGCTACACGCAGAGCGGGGAAACAATCTGGAGTAAAGAGACCCTTAACATGGCAACCACCGTTTTGACCGGAGGCATGAAAAACCTGTTAACCAACACGCCAGTTAATCGAGCCTTGGGCGTTGTCGTCTCGGGAGACGAGAAAAGAAACTTAAGAGGCTTCGGACACGCTAATTCTGCAGAGGCTTTTGGGCACGGTGGTGCCGGAGGACAAATCGCCTGGGTAGACCAGGCGACCGGTATTAGTGTGGGTTATTGCACCAATGGCCACGACCGGAACCCTATTCGCGAGGGCCGACGAAGTATCAGTGTTTCAAACCGGGCTGCCGTTTGCGCACAAAGATGAAAATTTGATTTTGGCCCGAGGATGTAGCGCCAGTCATCAATCGGAAAGAACAGTCTCGCAGATGACCCCTTTTCTTGGCAATTCTGGGAAGAAGTTTTAGGAATTGCGATAAGCTGGACACTGACTTGCTAAGAGCGAACTTTATGTTTGGCATGATTACTCTATGCGCAACAACTCTTCCTTCTTGCTGACGCCATCAAACAACTGAAATCCGGCGATCTTGTCTCGATGCGCCATCAGACTGAGCCTATCGGCAAGCTCATTACCTTCGACGCCGGAATGACCTTTCACGTGAGCCAAAACGACATTCCCTGCCAGACGCTTGTACAAACTGTACATGCTGGCTATCAATTCCTTGTTAGCCAACTCTTGATTCCCCTTACGTGTCCACCCGTTTTTCTCCCAACCAATTGACCACTTGGTCATCGCATTTATCGAATAAGACGAATCACTGAGTATCAGTATTCTTCGACTTGGGCTTAGCATCTTCTCTGCGATCTGCAGAGCCTTATAAAGCGCGTTAAGCTCCGCAGTGTTGTTAGTACCTAATGGCTCATAGCATCCGTACCAAAGCTCTGAGAGAGTTCCTCGCTCGTAGACCGCCACGCCACTACCAGCTTCCCCAGGGTTTGGATCACACGCACCATCTGAGAAGATGTGAATGTCATAGGCTTCGTCGAAGACAAATTCTTGTAGTTTTTGCTTAGAACCTGGTTTTTGCTTAGAACCTGGTTCTTTCTTGGCACCTGGTTTGGTCGAGGCCAATCTGGCTGCAGGAGCACCCGAATCAAAAGCTTTTTTCGCTTCTTCCATTGAGGGATAGCTTTTGTGTTTCGCGCCTGGATATCCAGCAACAAGAGGTTGTACGGCCGACCAGTCAGTAAACACACCGGTTTGTTTACCAACCCACACGACATAGAACTTTTGTTTGGCCACAGCTCCCTCCTGCATCATATTTTCAAAGGTCAGTTCAAACCAATCTATCCGGATATCACAAGCTTCAACCGCGTTCCATAACTCACATACCGAGACGTATCTTGTAAAATACCAGAACTCAACAATACTGCAGGAATCGCTACTCGTTTTTCATGCCTGAATACAGGTCTGGCCAGGCAACCTTTAGGTACTGGAACATGGACCACAGTGTCAGCACTGCCGAGATATACAGCAGCACATAACCTGTCATAACAGCCGGACTTTGCTCGGGCCCAGCACCCAGCAAGAGGATAATGGCAATCATCTGGAACACGGTTTTGATCTTACCTAGAACCGAGACTGCGACACTTCGACGTTCGCTATAGTAAGCCATCCATTCCCGCAGGGCAGAAACCACTATCTCTCGACCGACGATCACGAGTGCTGGCACCGCGAGTATCGCGCTCGCATGTACTTCAACCAGCAATACCAGCGAAGTTGCGACGATAAGCTTGTCAGCGACCGGATCGAGAAATGCCCCGAACGGGGTCATCTGGCCCATCTTCCGTGCCAGGTAACCATCCAACCAGTCAGTAATCGCTGCCACCGTAAACACGACCGCCGCGGCAAGGTAACGCCAATCGAGCGGTGCCGTGTAGAACACAACCACCAGCACCGGAATCAGCAAAATTCTCAGCCCGGTAATCAGATTAGGTATATTGATTCGATTCACAATGAGTGTCGTTATGCGGTGGCCATAGTTTACTGGTTGTGGAGCGTCGCATAAATATGTTCTGCCAGTATTCTGCTAATTCCTTCCACTTTAGCCAGCTCCTCCAGACCGGCACTAGCGACCTGGGCACTTCCACCGAAATGTCGTAACAAAGATCTCCTCCGTTTGGGACCAACGCCGTCGATTCCTTCAAGGACTGACTCAGTCCGCTTCTTGCCGCGGCGAGCTCTATGAGCCGTAATCGCAAACCGGTGACTTTCATCCCGGATATGCTGAATCAGGTGTAACCCTGGGTTATCCTGAGGCAAATTGAGCTCTGGTCCCCGGGACAATATAAGAGATTCCAGCCCCGCCTTCCTTGTTGGGCCTTTTGCAATGCCCACCAGCGTTACGCCCTCAATCTGCAGCTCCTCGAAAATTTTTTCAGCCTCACTAAGTTGTCCCTTACCACCATCTATAAACAAAATATCCGGCAGCAGGCCTTCGCCCTTTTTGATGCGTGTGTAGCGTCGACTCAGGGCCTGCGACATTGCAGCATAATCATCACCGGGGGTAATTCCATCAATGTTGAATCGCCGGTAGTCGGACTTCAGTGGCCCATTTCTGTCAAACACAACACAGGATGCGACCGTCGCCTCTCCTGAGGTATGACTGATATCGAAGCATTCAAGGCGGCCTGGCATTTCTTCCAGTGACAAGGTTTCCTGTAACGACTGAAAACGCTGCTGCAGGTTGTTACGGCTCGCCATGTGGGATCCTAGGCTTTGTTCTGCGTTGGTCACCGCAAGGTCAACCCAGCGTTTGCGGTGACTTCTGACATTATCCGAGATCATGACCTTTCGACCTGACTGAATGGTTAGCGCGCCTTCTATGACGAACTTGTCATCAATTCTGGCGTTCACCACCACTTCCGGCGGTATCTCCCTGCCACCACTGCCACTCAAGTAGAACTGCGGCAGGAAAGCCCCGAACACTTCTGATTCGTTCTCACCAAGCCTTGTTTTAGGAAAAAAAGTCTTGTTGCCAAGCATTCTTCCACCACGAATAAACATCACTAGTACACACACGCCGCCTGGATTGATGACCACGGCGTGCACATCGATGTCTCCTTGGTTTCCAACGACGTACTGTTGTTCCTGGATTTTACGAAGATGGCCTATCTGATCCCGGTAGTGGGCAGCCTTTTCAAACTCGAGTTTGTCTGACGCGTCTTCCATCTTATTCGCGTAATCCTGCATCACTGCATTGTTTTTTCCTTCCAAAAACATCGCAGCATGCTGCACATCGTCCGCATAGTCTTCGGCTGAGACCAGACCGCAACAGGGCCCCGAGCATCTTTTTATTTGGTACTGCAAGCAAGGTCGGGCCCGATTCTTAAAAAAAGTGTCTTCGCACTGCCGTACCTGAAACACTTTCTGCAAAATGTTGAGCGAGTCACGAACACTGTAGGCGCTGGGGAATGGACCGAAATAGCGGCCTTTCTTTTTCTGTGCGCCGCGATGAAAGGCCAGTCTTGGATATTTGTCCCCGGTGGTCAGTAAAATATAGGGGTATGATTTGTCGTCACGGAAAACAATGTTGTACGGCGGTTTGTATTCCTTGATCAGCGACTGCTCAAGGAGCAGAGCCTCTGTTTCACTACCAGTAACCGTTGTTTCAACCTTCTGGATTCTGGAAACCAGCGCCATGGTTTTGGAATCCAGCGCATTGGAACGGAAATAGCTCGACACGCGATTCTTTAGGTTTTTTGCTTTACCTACGTAAAGAATGCCTTCTTCTTCATCGAACATTCGATAAACGCCAGGCCTGGACGGAAGTCGCTTGATGAAGGCTTTAGAGTCAAAGGGTGTCATGGGTATGCCATGTTACCGGCAGCAGTCACTACGTCCAGAAACATCTGGTACGTCAGGCGGCCTGTCTGCGTGTTGTATCGGCTGCAGTGGTAGGAATCGACAAGCGTCACCCCATCCATAACGTGAACCGCACCATGCGCAAACCGGTAATCGGACTGTTTACCACCCAGAGCACTGATCGTAGCCCTGTGCGCAACCCCCCCTAACAGCAGTAGTACCGGGCTGGTGTTTAACTGATGCGCCTCGATTTCCCTGATCAGGAACCGACTGCAATTTTTTACCTCCCGGGACGAAGGGAGGTTTTTTATTGGCAGGCATTTGACAGCGTTGGTGATCTTTACCCGCCCGGCCAGCCCAGATGCTTTGAGCACTTCGCTCAACAGGTTACCCGACGAGTCGCCAACAAAAGGAACACCGGACCTGTTAGCGCCGTGCATGCCTGGTGCCAAACCTATAATCATGAGCGAGCATGAATCAGCTCCTGAGCCAGCAACAGGTTTATTCCAGTAGTCGGGATGGCTGTCCCTGAGGCGTTCCAACTGATTACTCAGGCGACGACATTTCCTGCATTCGAGCAGTTTACGATTTGCTGATTCCTGAACTATATTTGCGATATTCACCCCGCCATTGTAAACCTGCACGGGTCATGCTGCGACTTCCGCATCGATAATGCCGTACTTGATCGCGAGTCTGGTCAGGCCAACATCATTTTTGATACCCAACTTCTCGAACACACGGTAGCGGTAACTATTAACCGTCTTCGGACTCAAGGACAGCTTCTCAGAGATATCCTGGGCATTGATCCCCATGATGACCATCAGCGTGATTTGCATTTCTCGAGTGCTCAGTTGGTCAAATGGAGATGTGTCAGCTTCAGAGAAAGGACGAAGTGCACGCCGCTGGGCAATTTCGGCGCAGATATATCGCTGCCCGGAATGCACCTTACGAATCGCCAATAGCATTTCCTTGATGTCAGCACCTTTGGTGAGATAGCCCGCGGCACCAACATTCAACAATTTGGACGGGTAAGGTTCATCTTCATAGATGGTGACCACGAGTACCTTCACCTCCGGGTGCGCGCGCAGACACCTTCGAGTAGCCTCAAGCCCACCAATCCCGGGCATCTGAATATCCATCAGGACAACGTCGGGCTTAAGTTCCCTGACAAGTTCCACTGCTTCTTCCCCGCTGCCGGCATCAGCAATGACTTTCAATCCAGCCACATCTTCCAGCAAACGTCGAATACCTATTCGCACTAGTTGATGATCGTCTACGACAATAATTCGAATCACTGCATTCTCCTTCCCGCGGCTCCGCCATCAAAGATAGACCTGACACACCTTGATTGGAAGTCCGCAGACGCCGATTCCCAATGAAGGAAAATGCTGTGTTTTGCGTAGGCAAAAGCCTACTTTTCTCTGCGTCTACCCTGAAAATGCCTGCAAGCCAGTCTGGGCTCGACCCAGAATCAATGCATGGACATCATGGGTCCCTTCATAGGTGTTAACGGTCTCCAGGTTCATCAGGTGCCGTATCACATGGTACTCATCCGATATCCCGTTACCGCCATGCATGTCCCTCGCCATCCGTGCGATGTCGAGCGCTTTACCACAGTTGTTTCGTTTCATCATGGAGATGATCTCAACCGGGCATGCGTCGTTATCCATCATTCGGCCGATTCTAAGAGCACCCTGTAAACCCAGTGTGATTTCTGTTTGCATATCAGCCAGCTTCTTCTGGATCAACTGGTTGGCGGCCAGTGGCCTGCCAAACTGTTTACGCTCCAATGTATAAGTACGGGCCGCATGCCAGCAATACTCTGCGGCCCCCATCGCTCCCCATGAAATACCGAACCGTGCTTTGTTAAGGCAACCAAAAGGACCGCCAAGACCCTTCGCATTCGGCAGCAGGTTCTCTTCGGGTATCTCAACGTCACTCAGTACGATCTCTCCAGTGACCGATGCTCGCAAACTGAACTTGCCCTCAATCTTGGGGGTTTCAAACCCGGGTGTGCCTCTTTCTACAATGAACCCCCTGATTTCACCATCCAGTTTTGCCCAGACCACCGCAAGATCGGCAATTGGAGAGTTGGTAATCCACATTTTAGCGCCATTGAGAAGATAACCATCGGCGGTCTTTTCAGCCCGGGTAATCATGCTGCCGGGGTCAGAGCCGTGATCGGGTTCCGTCAATCCGAAACAGCCAACCCATTCTCCGGTCGCCAGTTTAGGCAGGTATTTCTCTCTCTGCTCTTCTGAACCATAGGCGTAAATTGGGTGCATCACGAGCGAAGACTGGACGCTCATGGCAGAACGATAACCCGAATCCACTCGCTCGACCTCGCGGGCAACCAGGCCGTAGGAAACATAGTTTATATTCGAACAGCCATATTTCTCTGGCAAGGTTGGGCCAAGAAGACCGAGCGAACCCATTTCGGTCATGATTTCGCGATGAAAGTGTTCATCACGGTAGGCCTGCCGGACACGAGTCATTAGTTTGTCCTTCGCGTAGCTTCTCGTTGTGTCCCGAATCATGCGCTCATCATCCGATAGCTGATCATCTATACAAAATGGGTCTTGCCAGTTAAAACTTGCCATAATTACCTCAGGTTATTTCAATCCAACGTGGCCGGATTGCGTGTCTGTTAAAGCCGCGCGCATTATATAGATTCA
>JABGVY010000024.1 GCA_018645845.1 Gammaproteobacteria bacterium
AACTGCGTCGCCATGTCCTTCATGATCATGGCAGTAATCGTGCAGCCCCACGAAAAAGCAACCACGTGAAATGCTGAATCGAATAATTGTTCCAGGGCGGTCCTTGTTGCCCGGGCCGCACTAACAGCATCAGATTCAACTTCGCACATCGCCGCATCGCCAAGACCCGGCAGGTCAATCGCGTAAACATCAAATTGCTCGCGCAGCGCAGGAATGTTTCTCGCCCAGTGCAACCAGGAACCTGAACCGCCATGCAGCAGAATCACTTTTTCAGCACCTGCATTTTCCCACTGACGGATGGGCATTCTGCCTTCCCCACAGGGAAACCAGTGAACAACGGCTGCTTTCTCAAGGACAAGAATATCTTCGGGTAACGCTTCCATCAGTTTATCTATACTTGCTCTGTAAGATGAATCGCTTTATTCCTCGTCGTTAGCTGCCTGGGCAAAGTCGTAACATAGCTCGCCCATCCTGAGCTCACCTTCCCTTGTCTGCAAACCCATTGCCATGGCTTTACGCATATTTTTCTGGGCGCCTTGGGTCCGAAGCGTTTGCTGGAACAGAAATGCCTCCTCTAGTAAACCGTCACTTAGCGGCATCTCCGCATTATTGATCGATGCCTTACATAGCGCGATAGCTTCCGCAGGCCAGCAGGCAATTCTTTTTGAAAGAGAATCTACAAAGCTGTCCAGTTCGCTCGCCGAATCAAAAACACGATTCAGGTAACCCCACTGGGCAGCGGTTTCCGCGTCAATATCATCACTGCCAAGGCAAATTTCCATAGCCCTGCCCCGCCCGACCAGTCTAGGCAATCGCTGAGTACCGGTTCCACCAGGCAAAATACCAAGCGCCACCTCCATCTGGTTGATCACTGTTTTTCCCTTAAGTCCAAATCGCATATCACAGGAAGATGCGAATTCGTTTCCACCGCCACCCGCTCTACCTGCCATTTTGACGATAGTTGCCTTTGGCATGGTTCTTACTCGTTCGCACATAAGGTGAAAGTCTGAGAACTCCATGCTCTTCTCTGCCGGCGTATCAACCGGAAACTCCAAAATGGCTTCCACATCAAAATGGGCAATAAAGAAATCCGGGTCAGCACTCTGGAAAACCACGACTTTAACGGATTCATCCTGTTCAACCTCACTGGTAAAACCCACTAGGTCAAGATAAAGCGGCTGGGTCATGACATTCACAGGCGGGTTGTTAATCGTTGCGGTAAGCACCCCATTGTCGTATTCAATGCCAAGTGTTTCATAGTCGTACGCCATCGTGAATCTCCTAAGTTAAGCCTTGAGCCTAGGGACTCTGTGATTGCGGGTCAAGGGCCTGACTGGCTGGCGCATACTCACTTATCAGCAGGTTGAATCACAACCCCGCTCAAGAAAGGCACCTTGCGATACCCGTCCTGTATTATCCTGCCCTTCCCCCTACGGCCCTTTCGAGCGTTCGCCGACGCCTAGATAACACCGTTGCGCTGCCATTTGTCTAACTGATCCGCGCTAAACCCTAGCGCTGACAGGGTTTCTGCATTGTGCTCACCTAATGAGGGCGCTTTTTCGGGTCCCTTCTTGGGCATTCCTTCAATATTAATGGGATGGGTAATGATATGCCCTCCAATAGAAGGGTCGTTGGATGCAACGGCCATCTTGTTAACAAGAACCTGAGGGTCGTCTACCATCTCTTCTATACGACCGACAAGATAAGCAGGTACTTTGTGATGCTTAAATTGCCGCTGCCAATGCGCTGCCGGTTCCATCAACGTCCTGGCCTGCAACGCATCATAGAAAAGATCATTATTCGTGAATCGAGTTTCCGCCGTCTGAAAACGTTCATCCTGGAGCAAAGCGGATAAACCCAGACTAGCCAATAACGAAGCAACTTCTTCTGGTGTACGCACCATTGACATGATGAAGTAACGTTCGTCAGCGGTTTCTAGCATAGTTCGGGGAAAGCGCCGTTTGCTGGCAAGCTCACGGTACTGCGCATAATCTCCGCCCACAAAGGCCGCCTGTGCTATGCATGAGGCGGACCAGAGTCCGTTGGCTAACAATGAGGTGTGGACCATCGCACCCTCGCCTGTGCGTTCCCGCTTGAGCAGCGCTGTGACGATCGAAGCATAAAGTGTAATAGCAGACGGATGATCGCCCATTCCAGGCAAAGCCGGGGCAGGAAAGGCATTAGTATCCCTGACAAGGTCAGCCAGGCCCGTCCGCGCCCAGTACGCCACAAGATCAAAACTCTCCCGATCTTTATCCGGCCCAGCCTCGCCATAAGCACTCAGCGAGGCATAGATCATTGAAGGGTTAAGCGACTTAATGTCTTCGTAATTGAGGCTCAACCTCTCCCGTAATGGAAAAGGCTGATTGGTGATATACACATCACACTGTTCTATTAGCCGGTGAAGAACCTTGACGCCTTCTTCGGTTTTAAGATTCAACGAAAGGCTTTGCTTATTACGGGCATCCATATCCCACATATAATTGGTCGACGCGTCCGGCACGATAGCCGTGGCCGATAGGTTTCGGTAAGCATCTCCAAGCCCGGGCATCTCGATCTTAATAACATCCGCCCCATAATCCGCAAGAATGGTTCCTGCCACAGGGCCAGCAATCCAACTTCCAACATCCAGCACTTTCAAACCATCGAACAGGTAGTCACTCATTTCTAGATCCCTTCATAACAAATTGGAGTCTATCAGAAGGCCAGGGATAGGATTCGAAGGCGGAATCCGTACACTGGTCGATATGCTGAACCTATTTCAATCGAACCAGATGTCCGAACTCTCCCGGGCCTTCTGTGCAAGGAATACATTATTCCACGACCCATTTGAACCGCTCACCGTGGTCGTTCAAAGTTTCGGCCTGGGACAATGGCTAAAGCTTCAGCTCTCCGATTACCACGGCATTAGCAGCAACGTGGACTGTACTTTGCCGGCGACCTTCCTGTGGAGGCTCTACCAGTCCCTGATCCCCGAAACACAACTGCTTAATGAATCCCCTTACGACCGACATCGCCTGACCTGGCGGATCATGCGGCTACTGAAAGAAAACCCCGGGCTAGCCAATGAAATTGACACTTACCTGACAGGAGCAGGCGACCCGGACCTGCGATTACATCAGCTCGCTGCGGAATTGGCGCTGCTGTTCGACGAATACCTCATGTTCCGACCAGACTGGATCCTGCAATGGCAAAACCAACGCCGGGAACTGGCCGGGCACGAGGCCTGGCAGGCTGATTTATGGAGCATCATCCAGGATGACCTTCAAGGTAATCAGGGACTACACAGGGCAGCATTGCACCAACGGGTTTTACAATCCCTTGCTAGCCAGTCAAACAGCCAGCAACCAGAAGCGACGCGCAAACGAATCAGCATTTTTGGGCTTTCTACCTTACCGCCGCTTCAGCTACAGACCTTTGAAGCACTGGCTGCGTCTACCGAGGTCGACATTTATTTTTTAAACCCCTGCGCACATTACTGGGGAGATATTGTGTCCGAGAAAGACAAAGCGCGACGCTCAGTTCGCCGTCTATTGTCGACGGATGAACCACTCACCGGTCCCCTCACTGATGAGGACTACCTCGAAGTTGGCAATCCACTACTGTCATCACTGGGCAAACAGGGACGGGAGTATCTTGAACTGCTAACCGAATCCAACCAGGTGCATTCGGAGGAGCTTTTCCTCGATCTTAAAGAATCCACCGCACTGGACGTCGTTAAGAACGACATCCTCAACCTGACCTTCGGCGGTGAGTTTGGCGCTGAATGCCAACCAATCCCGCGACAGTTCAAGGACTCTTCCATCCAGACCCACATCTGTCACAGCAGACTTCGGGAAGTTGAAGTGCTGCACGACCAGATATTGCATGCCATAAAACAGTCTCCCGCACTCAGGCTTAACGATATCCTGGTGATGATGCCGGACGTAACCGAGTACGCGCCATTCATTCAGTCAGTGTTTTCCGGCAGCCTGGCCTACAGAATTGCTGACCGAAGTTCCGTTGAAAACAGCACCCTGTTAAGTAGTTTCATGACGCTGCTTAAGCTGCCTGAACTCAGGCTGTCGGGTCCCGAGATCATGGGCCTGCTGGAAGTTCCCCCTATCATGAGACACTTCGAACTTACTGAGGAAAATCTCGAGACCATTTCCTACTGGGTAGAGGAATCCGGTATCCGGTGGGAATTGAGCGGCAAGGACAAACAGACCTATTGGAACCTACCACCCGAAGACCAAAACAGCTGGAAGTTCGGTCTAAACCGCCTTTTACTGGGTTTCGCCATGTCACCCGACCAGGGTAGCTGGGATAGCATTCTGCCCTTTGAGATCACACCCGGGGACACTGGCCTTCTTGGCAAGCTTTGTTATTTCATAGACTTACTGGAGGAGCTTAGAACAGAACTTGAGGAACCTAGATCCGTCGATGCATGGCAAAAACTAGTCACAGGAATGATCTCAACATTTTACGACCCACAGGGCGATGAGGTGCTTGAAGTCAACCAGTTACTCAAGGTCATCGACGACATAAGCCTCGATGCCAGTTCAGGTCGCTACGAGGACAACGCTTCTCGCCAGATGATGGCTTATTCAATCAACCAGGCACTCTCCAACCAGGATTCGACAGCAGGCTTTATCTCCGGCGGT
>JABGVY010000023.1 GCA_018645845.1 Gammaproteobacteria bacterium
GCCCGCTCAATCATTAATCCGCTTCCAGCATTTCAAAATCTGCTTTTCCGACACCACATTCAGGGCATACCCAATCCTCTGGAATATCATCCCAGAGAGTGCCTGGTTCAATATCTTCTTCTTCCAATCCTTCTGCTTCATCATATATAAAGCCACACACAATACACTGCCATTTCTTCATCGAGTCGAGATTCTCCTAACCTTTCTTTTTTAAAAAGTGCTTTTGAACAATAATTCGATTGCTTGTCCTGCTCTGTTGTTGAAGGACCCACCGAGCGACGTATACTACAGCAATTGTCATTCCCTTGAAATAAAGTGACTCCAGGCCTTAAGCAACTCAAGACCACGATAAGCAAACGTTTCCCGCCATTGAAACCGTTCGTTTCCCTAACCCGATTGGATCGTCCGATTGGCATTTACCTGCTGCTGTGGCCAACGCTCACCGCCCTGTGGATTGCCTCAGAGGGTTGGCCCGGTTGGCACCTACTTTTGGTGTTCACACTGGGTACAGTGTTAACTCGTTCCGCCGGATGTATCGTTAACGATCTTGCGGACATGAAGTTCGACGGGTACGTCAAGCGTACACGGAACCGGCCATTAATATCCGGGCAAGTGGCATCCCTGGAGGCATTGCTGCTAGCTGGTTGCATTGCTTTTGTCGCTTTACTGCTGGTGCTGACAACTAACATCTATACCGTCTACATGTCGGTGTTCGCGGTGATAATTGCTGTCATCTATCCTTTTATGAAGCGCTATACCTATCTGCCGCAGGCATTTCTGGGAATCGCATTTTCCTGGGGGATACCCATGGCCTTCACCGCGGTTAGCAACGAGATCGCGAATGTTGCCTGGTTATTGCTGATCGCGAATCTCCTTTGGGTCGTCGCCTACGACACTCAATACGCCATGGTGGACCGGGACGACGATATCAAGCTGGGTCTCAAGTCCACAGCCATTCTATTCGCCGAGTTAGACAGAACCATGATTGCGATCCTCCAGGTATTGTTTCTAGCGACCCTACTGCTGGTAACGAGTTCGATTGAGCTTTCTGTCTATTATTACTTGGGGCTTATTGGGGCCACCGGGCTTTTCATCCACCAGCACTACCTCACATGGAACCGGTCCCGCGAGGGCTGCTTTAAGGCGTTTCTGAGCAACCACTGGGCAGGACTTAGCGTCTTCCTGGGGATCGTAGCTCACTACTCTCTGCCTTAGAGCCTAGCAAAAATGAGGTTGTCGAATATGCTATCTGTATCCGTAAGGGGGCAAACACTAACTCGCTATGGCCTCTACACTGCAAACGAATCTTTCCTGACGGGAGCCGATGCTGAGCTGTACAACGACGCTTGTTTGACTAAGCTACGCCTGTTAAAAATTGCTTAAATGCCATAGGCAGGCACCAGGCTGTGCTAGTATTTCGCGCGGCCGAAGGGGGATTCGTTGATATCTCGATACCTAAGAATCGCGACAACTGCGATAGATACAACCAACCAGATGACAGGGAAGGCAATAGCCTGGCTCACTCTGGTGATGGTGGTAATCACCTGCGTGGTCGTGGCTGCACGATACCTCTTTAATTTCGGCTCGATCGGATTACAGGAAAGCGTCATGTACATGCATGGCACCGTCTTCATGCTGGGAATCGCATTCACGCTAAAAGAACAGGGCCACGTTCGGGTTGACGTTCTTTATGAAAAGTTTCCACCCCGGGTAAAGATCTACATCGATATTGCCGGTCATTTGTTATTTCTGATTCCATTTTCCATTTTCATTCTTTGGACAAGTGTCGAGTATGTGTCATTTTCCTGGTCACTGAGGGAATCTTCCGGACAACCTGGCGGCTTACCCGCTGTCTATCTGGTCAAAGGTTTGATACCCACTATGGCAATTCTCTTATTACTGCAGGGAATATCCGAAATATTGAAAGGCGTTCTCTTACTGACACCCCGTCCTGGTAAATAACATTGGCTCCCATTCTACTTTTTCTTGCGATTTTTATTGTACTGATCCTGGGTTATCCAGTGGCACTATCCCTCGCCGGCACTGCGCTGATCGCCGCTGCCATCGGTATCGCCACCGGAAGTTTTGAAACTGCTTTTCTCACTGCGATGCCAAGCCGGTTGTTCGGCATCATCACAAACCAAACCCTGATCGCTGTACCCCTGTTCATCCTGATGGGCGTTACCCTGGAGAAAACCCGAATAGCACAACAGCTACTCGACACCATGAGTCGAGTATTTGGCGGCTTGCCCGGGGGATTGGGATTGTCAGTCACTATCGTTGGGGCGCTGATGGCAGCAAGTACAGGTATTGTTGGCGCGACCGTTGTTACGATGGGTCTGATGTCTCTGCCCGCCATGCTGAATGCACGTTACGACGTACCCCTTGCAACTGGCACCATCTGCGCCACAGGAACATTGGGACAGATTATTCCGCCCTCCATCGCACTGGTTCTACTGGGGGATGTGCTGTCAAATGCCTATCAACAAGCCCAGCTATCAGTGGGTATCTTTAATCCAAAAACCGTCTCCGTGGGTCACCTGTTTGCAGGAGCAATCATTCCAGGCCTGGTGCTGGTTTTTCTTTACGTCATTTATATCGTTTCTACCGCAACACTAAACCCAGAGAAGGCCCCTCCTGTGAAGGCCGGCAATATCACGTTCTCGCTAATGATGGGCAGCATATTCCCGCCTCTGTTACTAATCATTGCAGTGCTGGGGTCAATATTAAGTGGTATCGCTACGCCGACCGAAGCTGCAGGTGTTGGCGCCATGGGCGCACTTGCCCTGGCAGCAATCCGGCGCGAGTTGTCACTCAGGCATTTAAAAGAGATTACCCTGTCCACTACAAAGACCACTGCCATGGTGTTCTTTATCCTGATCGGTGCTTCAATGTTCTCTTTGGTCTTTAGAGGCTATGGCGGGGATGAACTAGTACACGGCTGGTTATCAGGACTTCCCGGTGGCGTTATTAGCGCAACTATCGTGGTGATGGTGGTTATCTTCCTGCTGGGATTCATCCTGGACTTTATTGAGATCACTTTTGTTGTGGTGCCCATTGTTGGTCCAGTACTAATGGTGCTGGGAATTGACCCCATCTGGTTAGGCATCATGATCGCGATAAACCTGCAGACCTCCTTCCTGACCCCACCGTTTGGGTTCGCATTGTTCTATCTTCGCGGCGTTGCGCCCGCTGAAGTTGCGACCCGTGATATTTACCGGGGAGTTATTCCATTTATCGGTATTCAATTGCTGATGCTGATCGTTCTGGCGTTCCTGCCTGAACTGGCTACCTGGCTACCTTCCAGAATCTACGGTTAGTCAACAACACCGACACCTGCTACCTCGGTGAACTCAAACACCTGTTCGACTCGGTCCATTGCCTGCAACACGGCAAGACCATCACGTTGCCTGCCGATAATCAGCAGGGCGAGCGGCAATCCTGCATTGCTCTTGCTGATTGATACCACACCGACTGGGTTTTTCGTCATGTTGAGGCCAACGGTAAAACCTACCCAGATCGACGTTTCCTGGCCAGTTTAACGATACCTGTCTGATGAAAATCTAGAGGCAGCTCCCTTTTATCTAGCGATAGGCTGAAATTGCCAGCGCATATTGATCAATAGTATCTGCACAAGCGCTCGTTTCATCGTTAGGCGCGGTGAGGATCATCCTCTCGACATCATGTTCAAGTAAATAATCGATATACTGTGGTGTAGGAGGTAAACCCATGGCCGAAATGATCGTCTTTGGCTTACCCATTTCGGCTTCAAGACGACGCAATGTCTGCTGATCTTCTCCCAGGGTTTCGAGCGGTGTCTGCTTACCCACCATTGAATCATGCCACTGCATGGCAAAAACTGGCATCCAGCCACCCGCAATTTTTACTGCTCTGTTTAATATGTTCGGTCCCGCTCCCGCCAAAGAAAGTTCAGGATAAGGCGATTGGACAGGCTTCGGCCACATCCAGCTAGGCTGTATATCAAAATGTTTTCCGTGAAACGCTGCTTCTTCTTCCGACCAGAACACCTTCATCACCTCGACGGATTCCTGGGTCACAGAAAATCGATCACTGAAACGAACGCCATGATGTTCCATCTCAGGCGGATTCCAACCCGCACCGATGCCGAACACTACTCGCCCCCCGGAAATCTGGTCAATCGTTGCAAGTGATTTCGCACAATTAATCGGGTTGTGCTGGGGCAATATGCAAATCGCAGTGCCCAGCTTGATAGTGCTGGTCACTGAAGCCGCCGCGGCCATCGCTACAAAGGGGTCATACATACTCTTGTAGATCAGCGGGACTTCATCGCCAATGGGAAAGTCCGTCGATACGGGGATATGGGAATGTTCTGATACAAAAAAAGACTCAAAGCCCAACTGCTCCGCTTTCTGTGCAGCGAGATGCGGGGGCATTCCAGTGGCGGTGGAGAACATACTGATACCGAATTTCATTGATCTACCCTTTTAATCACTTTTGCCGGTTCCTCATTCGAGCGAATACCGGGGTTTACCTATAAGGGGTGAACCTGTACAGGAAGATTGGTGATACCGCGGACAAAGCTGGAACGAAGACGCTCCGGCTCACCGACGACTTCTACCTTATGGAAGCGCTTCAGGATCTCTTCCCAGACAATTCTTAGCTGCATCTCCGCCAGCCTATTACCCATACAGCGGTGAATTCCAAATCCAAACGATAAATGGTGTCGTGCATTGGGTCGGTCGATAATAAAGGCACTTGGGTTATCGATAACCTCTTCGTCTCTGTTACCTGAGATGTACCACATTAACAGCTGCTCGCCTTTCCTGATTTTCTTGCCTCGAAGCTCTACATCTTGATTAGCCGTTCTTCGCATATAGGGCAGAGGTGTCTGCCATCGGATAATTTCCGCCACCATGTTGGGGATAAGTTCCGGGTTGTGACGCAGCTTGTCATACTCATCAGGATTCTGGTTCAACGCCAGTACGCCACCGCTGATAGAGTTCCTGGTGGTATCGTTACCGCCAACAATCAACAGGATAAGATTGCCCAGAAACTCATGGGGGGCCATATTTTTCGTATCTTCCCCGTGGACCAACATCGAAATAAGATCTGACCCGGGGTTTTCCATCTCCGCGCGTTCATTCCAGAGTCGCGTAAAGTAAGCCAGACACTCTAGCAACTCGTCTCTTTTTTGCTCAGCGGTGTCCACAATGCCAGTACCCGGGGGGGCAGTGGCAACATCGGACCAGCGAGTCAGCATACGGCGATCCTCGAACGGGAAATCAAACAGGGTAGCGAGCATTTGGGTGGTCAGTTCGATAGAGACCAGGTCAACCCAGTTGAAGGTTTCAGCAACGGGTAGACTGTCAAGAATGGTGCCCACCCGTTCCCTGATGAGAGATTGCATCTTCGCAAGATTGGGAGGCGCTACAACGCCGCTGACTGTCGCCCGCTGAAGATCGTGCTTGGGAGGATCCATGGCGATGAAATTAGAAAGATTAAGCTCCTCTGGGCGCGGATCTAAATCAATTCTTGGTCCAAGAACTATGCCGCTTGCGGACGAGAACAGCTCATGGTTCTTATCCACATACATAATGTCTTCAAATTTTGTGATTGACCAATAGCGGCCGGTGCTTGGTAATTCGTTCATATGAACCGGATCTTCTTCCCGAAGGCGCTTAAAGTGCGCCTCATGAATATCCATCTGGAACAGCCGTCCATCGATAGGATTAATCTCTTCAATCGGCACCGAGTA
>JABGVY010000022.1 GCA_018645845.1 Gammaproteobacteria bacterium
ATGCAAACAACAACATCTCACCGTCTTTGATAGTCAGCACCAGAGGTACCAGGAACGTCTTGCCAGATTTACTACCGATCGTATGCAGAATGATCATTGGGAAATCTGCGAACATGGCGACCCGACCATTGTTAGCTCGAAATTCCTCGATAATTTTTTCATTAAAGTTTTTCATTTCCGTCATTGTGCTTTTCTACCCATTGTTAATATCGATAGCGTCAATCTAAACACAATCTGGCACAAGGTCTGGCATCTAATTCTCACTCCACAGACGAACTGGAATACAGAGAACCTTAATCACTCGCCTCTCAGCGCCTCCGCCAGACTGCCTTCGCCAATCCCTAAGCGCCATAAATCACGATCAGAAGGAGCGCATGCTCGTTCAGTACAATTGATTTAGTTACTGGCGGTAAGTTCATGCTTAGGCGAATACCAATGCCGACTGCAGCTTTAATCATGCAATTCAGCGTGTTCACACGGTCGAAACTCTATTTCGCGTTCAATTTAGGACCTGACAATTCGCCGCTATGATCCTCTTGGTTACATTCCATTACAAAAGTCCACAACTCCATTAATCCCTGATTACCTATCGACTATAAATTGGCAACCTATAAATCAAGGCAGGAACCAGGCGATGAACCAGGCGATGAGAATACAAGAAGAAGTTAATCAGGCACACGAAAGCCCTGAGGTAAAACCAGTCTTATTGTTCGTTGATGATGATGATCGAGCTATAAGCCTGATGAGACGGGAATTTGGCACAGCCAACTATGTTTGCCACTTTGCTGAATCCGCGTTCAAGGCGCTTGATATCCTGCAAAAAACAAACATCGATGTTGTCATTTCAGACATCAACATGCCGATCCTCAGTGGCACTGAATTATTCGAACAAGTTAAAAAGAAACACCCCGAAGTCATCAGAATCGCCATTTCCGGCTCTTTGCACATCCCCGAGTTCGTCAACGCTATCAATAGAGCAAGCGTCCATGCCTATCTCGTTAAGCCCCACCAGCCAAAAGATTTAAAACTGATCATTTATAAAGAGCTATTGGAGCGTAAAAAGAATCGACGAGAAATTGACCGAATTAAGGCAAGCCAAAAAAATGCTGCCAATAGAGCCCGGGAATCCGGTGCATCTCTCTCAAAAAATCAGGGGCTGATAGAAGCGATACAACAAGGATACAAGAACTTGTTGATTAGTTATGACCCCAACTTCGAATCTAAGCGAGAGCGCTATGAGTTCAGGAAAGATCTCGCGAAAGGGATTGGCAATTCATTGAAATTGGACATGAACAGCAAACTGCAGCTCGACATGGGTTTGTTTCTCTCTTGTTTTTGTAGCTGCAATAAAATCAAGGCTCTGTCTGCAGGGCCTAAGGACGATTTTATGGCGGCAGCAATAGCCCTGGCGAGAAAAGACGATGACGCTTTAGGTGAAATCACCGAATCTCTGCTGCTAAGTGAATGTTTTAAAACCATCTCGGCGATGGATACACTCATCTACGAGCAGGAACTTAACTGGTATGACGCAATTAAAGTCATCAATTCACAGCAATCCAGTCATGACGATGATGTGCTCCTTGCTTTAAACGATCTGAATATGCCTGATTCGTGATCCACATCAGGCATACCAAAGAAACGGTTGTCAAAACTCCGACTTAGGTAGACCGGGCGGTAATGTTCATCTCATCAGGTATTTCATCGCCGACTCGAGACCTTTATCGCTCAAAAAAAACATCTGACCATCGACCAGCCTCTTAGCCAGTTGAATCGATGCAGAATCCCGCCATCTACTTTCAGGGAGCGGATTAAGCCAGACGACACTTCGGAAGTGTTCCGCCAAACGACCCATCCAGACCTCCCCGGGTTCAGCATTAAAATGCTCGACGCTCCCACCGCGATCTGAAATTTCATGACGGCCCATATCGGCATCGCCAACTATGATTAACTTGTAGTCCTGGGGAAACTTTTGGAGCAAATGCCGCATCGGCAACTTGTCTTCAGTACGCCGCTCGTTCTCATGCCAAACCGATTCATAAACATAATTATGGAAGTAAAAATATTCCAGGTGCTTGAATTCACTTCGTGCTGCGGAAAACAGTTGCGCACATAGTTCGACGTGCTGATCCATCGAACCACCGACATCAAAAAGCATCAAAACTTTTACTGCGTTATGTCGTTCAGGTACTTCCTTAATTTCCAGGAACCCACCGTTTCGCGCGGTCGACCTGATGGTATCGGCCAGGTCCAGCTCCAGATCCGATGCTTCGCGAACCCATCGACGTAATCGGCGAAGTGCCATCTTCAGGTTTCTGGTACCCAGCTCGACGTCGGGATCATAGTCAGCGAATTCCCTGTCCAGCCAGACTTTCATCGCTTTCTTCCTTGGCGCTTCAGTCTTTTCGGTTCGCTCTCCTGATTCGGCTTCTTCGCTTAGGCCTTCACCCTTCTCACCATCATTGCCTTCACCTTCTTTCCCTTTCTCACCCTCGCCCTTCTCACCAGAATCTCCCTCGCCTTCTTCACCATCATTGCCCTGCTCTCCTTTTTCGCCACCTTCAGTACCCTCTCCTTCACCCGACCCTGGCTCACCTTCATCTTTGCTGTTGTCCTCATCGTCTTTCCGAGCGGCTCTTTCTTTCGCTTCAGCGACTGCTTTGACATACTCTTCCATTACCAATGCGACTTCTCGCTCATTACCCTCCCTGACTCGGGCTAGAAGTTCTCTGAGCTGTTCGCTTTCATCTTCTTCAAACACGCCAACCCAGTCATCCAGTCCGGAAAAATAGGAAGCAAACGCCTGGTCAAAACGATCGTAGTATTTTTCATCCTTGACCAGCGACAGCCGACTAAGAAAATAGAATTCATCCTGATCAGCAAAAAGCAATCGGTGACTAAAAATCGACAAAAGATCGATCAGTTCACGAACCGAAACCGGCACGCGATATCTACGCAGGTGCTCAAAAAAGCCTAATAACATAGGGACAAATTAGTTGAGAAAATCAAAATTGAATCGGAAGGCCATTACTGTAGCGGTCAATACGACGCGCGTATTTTGTTCTGACTGAACTGGAAAGAGATTCATCAGTCAGCACCCTGATGACAGCCTTGTGTTTGCCTCCAGCGGCGGCAACTTGCGCCTGGTCCAACATGGACGGAGCCAGATGTTTATAGGCTGAGGGCTGTCCATTCGCTGAGGGCTGTCTATTCGCTGAGGGCTGTCTATTCGCTGAGGGCTGTCTATTCGCTGAGGGCTGTCTATTCGCTGAGGGCTCTTCATCCGCTGAGGGCTCTATATCGCCCAAAGAACCTGCGGAGACAGGTATCGGCATGACTGTGACAAACGAACGCATGCGGCCAGTATACCCAGCGCATCTACACAAGCACATACCCGGTACATTTACCCAAATACATTTCCGAGTTCCCTCCCGAGCAACTACCCAAATAAGTGCTACAGTACATCTCCACGCAAAGGCATCTATCGGGCGCCTTTCAGATGCTATACTTGCAGGATGCAGGAACCTAATCAGCACATCGTCCAAGACCCTCTGCTAGAAGCACTTGTTGCGATGACGCGACTCCATCATCAACCACACAGTGCCGAAAGCCTAACCGCCGGTCTCCCCCTGGAAGATGGCAGATTAACGACACCCCTGTTCATCCGCGCCGCGGCATCGGTCGGATTCAATGCTTCCTATGTCCAACGCCAACTTACGGACATTACACCTCTCATATTGCCCGTCGTTCTGGAAATGAAGGGTGACCAGGCGGCTATTCTGGTAGAACGAAACGGCGATGTTGCAACCGTTCTGTTCTTAGATGAACAGGAAAAGACTCACGAAATTGAGATCACTTCGCTAGAAGAGCGTTATGACGGTAACTGCTATCTGCTCAAACCTGGCATGGCGGTAGAAGGGATCTCCAAGGACTGGTTCTGGAGCACGATTCGAAAATCTCGCGGCCTTTACGCCGAGGTACTGGTAGCCTCTCTCCTGATCAATCTTTTTGCCCTGGTCACTCCCCTGTTCATTATGAATGTCTATGACCGCGTGGTTCCCAACCATGCTATCGAGACGCTTTGGGTCCTCGCGTCAGGTATTGCCATTGTGTTTATCTTCGACCTAATCATGAAATCACTGCGCGGATATTTCATCGATGCCGCAAGCAAACGAGCAGACATCACATTGTCCGCTCAGACCTTTAACAGGGTCATGGATATCAAGATGAGCCACAGGCCGAACCGGGTTGGCTCATTTGCCAACAACCTTCAGGAATTTGATAGTTTCAGAGAATTTTTTACATCAACTACACTGGTAGCGCTGATTGACCTCCCTTTTGTGATCCTATTTGTGCTCCTCATCTATTTGGTCGGCGGGGTTCTGGCCATCGTTCCACTGGTGGCAATACCGATGATCATACTTGCTGGTCTCGCACTACAAAGGCCTCTGCATGGCATCATTACAGAAACGTTCAAGGAATCGGCCGCCAAACACGCCATGCTGATTGAAGTTCTAGCTTCACTGGATACAGTAAAAGGAGCACGCGCCGAGGGCGTCATGCAGAAGCGATGGGAGACCTTCAATGCAAAGCTCGCAAAAATGGGGCTTCGCTCTCGTTTCCTTTCGATGTCCATCGTTAACCTGGCGCAACTCATTCAGCAGACTTCTACTATCGCCATCGTAGCGGTCGGCGTGTACGCCATTATCGATGGCAATCTCAGTGTTGGCGGTCTTATAGCCTGCACAATCCTGACAGGTCGCTGCCTGGCACCAATGGGCCAGGTAGCTGGAATACTAACTCGATATCACCATTCGATTGCCGCGTTCAATGCCATCGACCGAGTCATGGCACTGCCGGTAGAAAGACCTGCTGGTAAAAGCTTCCTGCATCGTCCATCAATCAAGGGCGACATTGAATTTAAGGAAGTTACCTTCAACTATCGGGATCAGCAGATATCTGCACTTTCCAACATTTCATTCAAGATCACAGAGGGAGAAAAGGTCGCCATCATTGGTCGAACAGGCTCGGGAAAAACAACGCTCCAAAAACTGATTATGGACTACTACGAACCCGACGCCGGGGCGATACTTGTCAGCGGCACAGATATTAACCAGATCGACCCCACTGACCTGCGCAGGAACATGAGTTACGTTCCCCAGGAAATCTCTCTTTTCAGTGGCACCGTCAGGGAAAACATCGTCCTGGGAACACCGCTTGCTACCGATGAGGCTGTCCTTGAGGCAGCGAGGGTTGCTGGTATTCTCGATTTCCTTAATACGCACCCTGAGGGGTTTGACCTGGAGGTTGGAGAACGCGGTGAACGTCTTTCCGGCGGACAACGGCAGGGCATTGCGATCGCAAGAGCCGTTATTAACCGCGCACCTATCCTGGTTCTGGACGAACCCACAGCGTCTATCGACAACACCGCGGAAATGCTTTTCCTGAAGCACTTCTTCGAGTACGCAAAAAATCGAACGCTACTACTGGTGACGCACAAAACATCGATGCTTTCGCTGGTCGATCGACTGATAGTGCTAAATGACGGCAAAATAATAGCCGATGGACCCAGAGACGAGGTCCTGAAAATGCTTGCGGGTAAGCCTCAATGAGGGAATACAAATCAGATATCCACTTTATGCCGGATACTTATGCGGCAGAAATTGAGTCACTGCCTCTGGCAAGTCACATGATTCTCTGGCTCTCCGTAGCTTTTGTCTTCATCGCTATTATCTGGGCAAATTTCGCAACACTGGACGAAGTCGCTCATGCCGAAGGCAGGGTGATTCCATCGGGCCAAATTCAGGTTGTCCAAAACCTTGAAGGGGGCATCCTGTCAAAGGTGAACATTAAAGCGGGCGATTCTGTCAGCGCAGGCCAAATACTACTGCTGCTGGACGACACACGATTTGCCAGCTCATTTCGCGAGGGCACACTATCTGTTCATACACTCCGGGCAAGGGTAGCCAGACTGGAAGCGGAAATTAATGGAATACCGTTCACTTCAATCCCTGGTTTTTCTCGAAAACACCAGGACATACTCGACGATGAAATCCTTTTGTATACGTCCCGGCAGCAGGAATTCGAATCTTCACTCAGTATACTCAGGCAACAGCGAACCCAGTACGAACAGGGTCTGGCAGAGCTGAGGGCCGCTAAGAACAAACTAACACGCAACGCGGTACTGGCGAAAAAAGAACTTGAGATCACAGCCCCATTGGTTGAAAGCGGTGCGGTTTCACAGGTTGAACTACTGAGATTGCAGGCTGCGGTCAACGATTCCCTTGGACAACTCGAAGAGACAGGCATCGCTATTCCCGGGTCAGAAGCCGCAGTGGCCGAGGCCAACCAGAAAATCGCAGAAAGGAGGCAACAGTTCCAGAGCGCGACTCAGGCCGAACTGAATGAGGCCAAAACTGACCTCAGCCGCCTGAACATATCTAATGTCGCCCTCGAAGACCGGGTTAATAGAACGACTGTCAAATCCCCGGTAGATGGAACCGTAAACCAGGTGCTGGTTAATACCATTGGCGCAGTCATACAGCCTGGGATGGACCTGATTGAAATCGTGCCGTCGAATGATACGTTGTTAGTTGAAGCCCGCATCCGCCCTTCGGACATCGCATTCATCCATCCCGGCGGCAAAGCGACGGTCAAACTCACCGCCTACGATTTTTCGATCTACGGCGGGCTGGATTCTGTATTAGAAGTCATCAGTGCTGATTCAATCACCGATGAACGCGGAGAGCATTTTTTTCGGATCAGGGTGCGAACCAGTAAGAACCATCTTGGAACCAGTGAAAACCCTCTGCCCATTATCCCCGGCATGGTGGCGACGGTCGATATTATGACTGGCGAAAAGACCGTCATGGACTACATTCTTAAACCGTTGAAGAGAGCCCAGGCAGCAGCCCTTACCGAACGCTAGCCAGTTCCTGACCAGTTCCTAACCAGTTCCTAACCAATTCCTGTTCAGTGCAGATCAGGGCCATTGTGAAAGAGGTATCACTAGCTTCCTTTAAATACGGGTTTTCGTTTTTCTTTAAACGCCGCGCGCCCTTCCTTGTAGTCGTCACTGTCGAAACATGCATCGATCATCATTGATATAGACTCTAGGTCCCGGCTCGAAGG
>JABGVY010000190.1 GCA_018645845.1 Gammaproteobacteria bacterium
CTTGCCAACCGGCAGGACTTTTTCATGAGTCGCACCAGCGACCGGGCGATTGATTTTGGAGAACCTGCTTTCGGTTTCCTGTTGCCAATGCCACACGTTCGGTGGAGTGTAAGTCGTAGTATCAGCCATTAATGGTTTTACTCGATAAGACCCGAAGACTAATACTAACAAAGATCTTGGCGACATCGCAGATGGCTTGCTGAAAACCTAACGCAGGCAGACAACCAACAAGGCTAAGCCGAACACCGGGCGCTACCCACGGACCTCTATTTGGTCACAGTGGCATCCTGCTTGAAGCGCGACACGTCTCTGCCGAAATCGTTGTTATCTATCGCCTGTTCAATATAGCGCTGCAAAATGCCGACAAACTCTTCATGTTGACTAAAACCTATAACAGAACGAACGAGACTCCGCGTTCGGGCAAGCTGTTGTGCTTTACTACCAAAGTAAGTTCTGACATCCATGTCAATCAAACCGTTGACACGTTCTATGAATTCTCCGAATACTGTTGAAGCACCCGACGCACTCATTCCAAAACCATACTCAAGGTAATCCTCGAGACGTACAATCTCTTTGTCTCTAAACGGGACTGTTTTCGGAAATGCAATCGCGTGTTTGTAAGTAGGCATCGTCGCTGGATCGCGGCCCCTTGCCGTTAGCGCCCTGTTGATCTTCTTATCGTCACTGAAGTCCTTGAGCTGCTTTGGTTGGAGAAGCTCAATAGCCTTGATAATGTAACGTCTAATCTCGTCTTCTATATCCCCATCGACTCGCAAAGTGATCTGGTTTCGCCGAGGAAAACCAAACAACATTCTGCCAACCACATCCATGTCTCTGATCGTGTGGCGATTCGAGGGCTTAAGATCAATGGGCGGTCGATCATAGGCTGCGGGCGCCTTGCTTTCAAACTTGCTCGCGCCAGGACGCAGATCTGGGCGCGAAAGACCTTTTTCAAAGCCAAGCCGTATCATCAACAGCAGTTCGACGACGCCTCTGATCAGGTCTCTGTTTTCACGATGTTGTTCCTGTAAAAGCCACCTTTTCCACAAAACACCATTACGTACCCGGCCGACTAATTGCGCCTTATCAATGACAAGATCCAATATTTTATCGTAGGCGTCGGTGTCGCGCTGGTTAACCAATGAGACAAAATCAAACCAGTCCGTTCGGGTCAAGGGCAATCGATACATGGCTTTTTGGTGCTTTATAATCTGCATTACAACAAAGCCGACTGACTTCCTTTCGACGAAATAGAGCCTAGCTATTGAGGATGACGTCGCACTGGAATCTCCAGCGTTGTCGTCCTCACGCAGGTCGAACCAGGAGACCACGTCCCTGACAACGTTGTTAAGCAAACTGGACAGGTCCCGACGGCATAGCCATTCAAGAAAAGAGGTCTCAATCGCTTCACGAAAAATTTCAGAACGGCGTTCTTCGATCTCTTGTCGTGTAATTACGATGGAAAGATCCGCATCAAAGAAAGGAGTTTCACTCATTCAACTATTCGAGTCCTAAATGATCAACTAAAACGTCGGGTTTAGATTAACTCGTCAGGAGCCTACATCTGGATGACTCATTATACCAGTGGCATTATGCGCGACAATAGTTACGATTCTTGTCAATTTCAACAAAACGATACTTCGAATTTTTCGCCCCGCTTTATCGGCAAAGTACCTTGTCCCCTGAAAATTGGGTTTAGCGTCCGTTCTCAATGGAAAACTGAACGTACCGAATGCGTCAAGCCTGACTCGTGATTTTAGTCAGGTGAGTACCATATGGGTGACGTATAGGCGCGTTCCTGAATGACCAACTTCGTCTCCTCAGGCATCTTATCTCCCATACGCTTGATATCGAAAGCCGTCCAGCGTGGTGTTGGAATTTCGATAACGCGAGCATAGTAGACTGCAGGTTCGGCGGCATCAAATTCTGGGTCTTGCCAAAAGCCCGCCAGTTGCCCATCACCAATCGAGTTCGTCCAGCTGGCCTCCGCAACGCTCACGGTGTTGCCGATCGCTGGCAGTCTTCCCTCAGAATTGATGTCGCGCCGATGTGCATCCCCCCAAACCACTTCAAAAATCTTCTCCTGGGTTTCACCCTTTGCGTCGAGCCAGCCTTTCACGATTTGGATTCGATCAAGGTTACCGCTTAAAGGGTCTTTCATAGCCGCAATCAGAAATCCGGGTGCTTCAGTGGTTTTGCCATGCTCACGGGCATTGATTGTGCCACCCATAGGTACACCCTTGGCATATCCAATGACTGCAAGCTCACTGGAAATAGCATCTTGCTTCGAAAACCCCCAACCGCCAAAAAACCGCACCGTCATGCGCGGCCCTGTGGTCGCGTACACTTCTCTGCGTTTCATGGCATCCCAAATTGAAGCTCGAGTATTTTCGCGAGCCCACACTGCTGCAAACCCAGAGCTGCTCATTTCCCACGTCTGCCAGTTGTCTGGAGTATCAGAATGAACCATGGGCGCGTCAGCCCGACCAGGATTAGGTTCATCTTTTGGGAATTTGCCGAAAAAATAAGTTTCGTCCGCCGTGGACAGGCCGGTGTGGCTATCCGTCGAACCCACCATGCCAAACTGATACGGATTGACACCCAGTTGCTCCTTAAGTTTGAGACCATTTTTTAGAGCCTCACGGGCATACTCGTATTTGAGCATGTCAGGTGTTTTCCTGATCGCCATGCTGGCATTCCCACGATCCCAAACCTCGAAGTCAGCAAACTCATCTGTAGGCGACAGGTATGGGTGCGACTCACTATCTCCCTTTATCTGGGTTACTTCAAAAAGCGGTTCCCAACGCGCCCGTTCACGCACGTATTCGGCATCGATGGCGTTACCGGTATTAGGATTTGTTTCTACGGGAAACATCTTTCCGTTAGACAGGTTGCCATTATGCGCGAGAGCGAGCACTTGCCCTCCTGTCTCTTGCTCGTAACGCTCCATCCAACGCCATAAATCTTGAGGGTTTCTACTTTCATTCGAGGTAAAGGGCATTAGTTGCCGCGCAGTTTTCGCATCGCCTCGGTACAAAACGTTACGATGCAGTTTGTCGCCGCTCTGGGTAGGGGTCCACTCATAACCGATCATTGCGGTAAATCTGCCGGGTTCGTTGTAATAGTCAGCGGTATCAACGTATTTCTCCCAGACCGAACGCATCACTTCTTTATTAATTAAAGGGCCGTCATAGTCATCAATCAGCACAGCAGTAATAACGCCGACAGCTTTAGGACTGATGGGGCCGCCTTTCGATAATTCCTCTTGAAGCGCTCTCAGCTCGGGATCTTTCATTAGTTCAGGGTGTCCCGAAATCATTTGATCGACCACGCCCATGGCATCGGAATGATCGGAGACGACAAGAAAATCAAGGGGCCGCGCAAGCCTGGCCGTGATCCCCGTGGTAGTCACTACGGCGTCGCCTCGGGCAAAACGATAGGCATCGCTTGTATCCAGCGTCACCCCGAGGACTCGCGCATCAAGAGAATTAGTCGTGTGCAGGTGGGTGTCGCCCCAGAAGACTTGAACCGGGTGGGAAACGGGCACGTAACCTTGTTTAGTGGTCGTGTCTGCTTGCACCGCTGTAGCGATTAAAGATGCACTCATCAACAAGACCAAAAGTTTGAGCATGCCTATACGGACCAATTCGACGCACCTTGGTCTACTTGGGCCTTGCCTGAGCGTATGGTTCATGGCGTGCCGTCCTTTGTCGGGTTTTTGAGGGAAGTCTTTCGGGTTTACGTGAATTAGTTGGCGCAAGTATCGGTCATTTCTTAACCTTCGAGCAAGCCTTGCCCCTAGACACTGCCTGCCCCCGTCAAGATTCAGCTACCGTCACGGGCTTGGGATTAAGAGCCAGGACAGGCAACCCCTTCGGGCACCTATGTCCTGTTAGCTATTAGGGTGTCGTTTGATACCAATGACCATGGGGAAGATAAAAAAACTAACGACGCTAGTTTATTTTTTTCGGTTTCTTTCGAGACAAATGCGCCTGGGGCTGCATTTGGACGTAATCGGAACCTTATGTCGATGGCCGCACGAAGCGGTAATGGCTCACATACCACTCCTTGCCGTCTTTGAGAGCGAAAAATTCAGCACAGGACATGAAAAAAATTCGCCAGCGCCCCCACCAAACATCGACCTCATCGCCATAAGTTTCAACTAGTGTTGGCCAGACCGCTTCTCGGTGTTCGTCCATCATGAAGAGCCAGGCTTCAAGTGTCTTGGCATAGTGGCTACCATTCCAACGCCACTGCGCCTCAAAACGGAGGTCCTGTTGAAAATGAGTGAGCAAGTCGTCGCTAGGCATCATACCGCCGGCAAAGAAGTGGCGTGTCATCCAATCCTCTGGAGCCCCTGAGTCGACATAAGGGTAGGCCGTGTCCTTGTGACAAAAAATGTGCACGAACAGCTTGCCGCCTGGTTTCAGCCAATAAGCTACGCGCATCATCAACTCCCGGTAGTTGCGCATATGCTCGAACATCTCAACCGAGACAACCCGATCGTATGACCCTGGGTGCGGCGGATCAAAATCGTTCATATCGCAGGTGATGACGTCGATGTTATCAAGGCCTCGCGACCGTGCGAGGCTCAGTATGGTTTCACGTTGGCTTTTAGAGTGAGATACCGCGGTGATATGGGACTTGGGATACTTCGCCGCTATATACAACGTTAGTGAACCCCAGCCACAACCCAGCTCAAGAATTTTCTGACCGTCGGCCAGTTCTGCGTGCGTGCAACTTTGCTCGAGTGCGTTTTCTTCGGCGCGTTCAAGGCTCGTCGTGTCCTGGGTCCAATAAGCACTGGAGTACTTGCGATGTGGCCCAAGCACCTGCTCAAAGAAAGCCGAAGCAACCTCATAGTGCTGCTCGTTGGACTCAACGGGTGCAATCGCAATCGGACTAGCGTCCATTTCCGCAATCCATGCAGCAATTCGCTGAGCACGTTCAACAGGGTCAGTACATCGAGCTTCGATACTCGTTCGTTCGCTCAATCGGCGGACCGCAGCGCGAATCAGCCAGTCGGGGAGAGAGCCGCGCTCTGCAAGCCCCAGTAATTTTGCTCGAACGCCCATTATCTCGCCGCCTGCAGAGTGTATTGGGCTACGCCAGTACGGCCAGAATCAAAACCGCTTATGCAGTAGCTGAAATAGAAGTTCCAAAGTCGCATAAACTCAGTATCGAAGCCGAGGAACCGAACATCGTTTTCTACGCCGTTAAAATTTTTCTGCCAGCGTTTAAGCGTTTCGGCGTAGGAAGCACCAAAGTGATGGATATCTCGACAGGCTAGCCCCGCCTGACTGGCTATATGCGTAAACCTGTCAGGTGAAGGCAACATTCCCCCTGGGAAGATGTAAGTTTGAATGAAGTCAGCTCGTTTATTATAACTCTCGAACAGGTCTTCCTTAATGTGAATGGTCTGCACCACGGCTTTGCCTCCGGGCTTGAGATTACGTTTGAGCGTCTGCATGAAGCTTCCCCACCATTGCTTTCCTACGGCCTCAAACATCTCGATAGACACGATAGCGTCGAAACGGCCACGCAGATCCCGATAATCCTGAAGCACCAACTCAGCTGCTCCCGCGTGGATGGCAGAATCCAGACGCTGACTGGCAAATGCCAGTTGCGCGGGTGAAATAGTGATCCCTGTGACACGATGCCCTGCTTCAACTGCAAACTCGGCAAATCCTCCCCAACCACAACCAATTTCAAGAATGTGACTACCAGGGCTCAAGTCTGCCTGATCCAGAATCCGCTGGTACTTGATACGTTGTGCTGCCTCAAGCTCTGCTGTCTTGTCGACGAACAATGCACTGGAATATGTCATCGTCGAGTCCAACCATAACTCGTAGAAAGTATTACCTAGATCATAGTGCGCCTCGATATTTCTACTACTTTGCTTCTTACTATTACGCCGCAACGCGTGCTGCAAGGTAGTCCAAATTCGATCAAGCCCCTGCGCACCAAAATCACCTGTGAAACTATCTAGATTGTCGGCCAGGGTACACATTAAACCGGTGAGGTCCGGACTGTCCCAGTCGCCACGCACGTAGGCTTCTGCAAAACCAATATCACCGCGACGCATCAGCTGATTGAAGGCTCGCCATCTCTTTATCTCCAACACACCATGCAATTCGCCTTGTTCCCCTTCGTTCGAGATGAGTTCGCCGTTGGGGAGGAACATTTCGAGCCGTCCTCGCTTAAGGGTACCTATGGAGCGGTCCAGAAAGCGCTGAACACCCCTTGATAAAAACGCGCGTTTTTTTCCCATACTAACCCCGCGCTGCGTCGTTCGATTTTACTGGCCGGCCATGGCCGGTATCTCGCGGCACCAAGCCAACTCCTTTTAACCATAGCCGAAAGGCTTGCAGATGAATGCGTAGCCGCGTCATCCAGACTCTGCCAAGAGCGGCTATGGCGTAGCGTGCGATGTACCCTGGCGACATTGCTATTCGTTGCCCCGCGACACATGTGGACAGCAGCATATTGTGATCCTGATCAAGATGATTAAGACGCACTTGCGTGCGGTCATTGTGGTGCTGAAAAGAAAATCGATAGTATCCGCTAACCTCAAAAAAGGGCGATACGAAGAACCGCTTGGAAGTCGAAAGCCAGTCCCCATCGGCAATAGGGCTACCTTCCTGGTGCAACACATAGCTATGGGTTTGGTCAAAGGTGTTATTGACCTCGGCCACCACGGCCACTAGCTGATGCGATGCGTCA
>JABGVY010000021.1 GCA_018645845.1 Gammaproteobacteria bacterium
AACTCTTTTCCCGGGTCTCGAAGGGTTCTGCGCCAATTCAAAAAAAACAGACGTCGTGGGCCAGGTACAAGAGGTCGTCGTCAACTATTTTGTGCATGGCGAACCAGATAGAGAAATCGTAGCAAGTGAACTGAACCTTTCACCCAGAACCCTTCAGCGCCGCCTCAAAGAGCAAAATAGTTCGGTGAAAAAAATCGTTGATCCTACCCGCCATCGATTATCTATTTCTTTCCTGCAACAAAAACATCTCTCGGTGAAAGAAGTTGCCTACAGTCTTGGTTTAATGACCCTTTAAATTTTTCGCGAGGCTTGAGGCGCTGGGAAGGCATAACGCCTAAGGAATACCGAAAAGCCGGATAAGCCGGATAAGCCGGATAAGCCGGATAAGCCAGATAGTTTTCGCCTGCAAATTAGGTCTTTAGCTGTTATAAAACCGAGATGAAATTCAGTTTCCTTTTACTTCTTTTAATCGTCGCCGGAACATCCGGGTGCGGCGGTGGTGGTGGGGGTGGCAGTAGCAGTAGCAGTAGCAGTAGCAGTAGCAGTAGCAGTGCGACGAATACGCCCGCCCCGGCGACACTTCAACTTGATCCAACATGGACACTCCAGACCGCAGATCCTACGGAATTGAATCTAAACACCAGCGATGTTGACGCTATCCTCAACCACATTTTTACGGACCAGGCGGTTCAGTCTGCGCTATTAGTGCGCAATGGCTGGATAATCGGGCAGCGTTTCTCCCCGGGGGTTGATATCAATACGCTTGGAACCAGTTGGTCAGTAGCAAAAAGTTTTTACGCTGCCTTAATCGGGATCGCGTTAGAGGAGGGTTGGCTAACGGGCCTTGATCAACCGGCGAGCGATTTTTTAAGCGAATGGGCAAGTGGCGACAAAGAGGCCATCACGATTCGAGATATCCTGGAAATGCGTGCGGGTTATGGCGCAGATAGCGGGATTTACTACGAGACGGATCAATCAGCGTTTGCGATCGATTTTCCGAAAACAAGGGAACAGGGCACGACATTTGAATACTCAGACCCGACATCCCAGCTTTTAGAGCCGATAATCCTAAGGTCCACCGGCATGAATGCCCATGCTTACCTGACTGAAAAAATTCTATTGCCCATTGGTATCGACCCAAATCTGATTGGCATGTGGCTGGACCGGACCGGCACCAACCCTCTCACCTACATGGGACTGGATATGACGCCATTGGACATGGCTCGATTTGGCCTGCTTTACGCGCGAAATGGTGAATGGGACGGTAATCAGATCGTACCTGCCAGTTATGTGCAAGCCAGCCTGTCTGCACAAACCGACTATTATGGCTTGCAGTGGTGGGTTCTCAATGGCCCATTCTTTGGTCAAGATCCGCCCATTTTGATCTCTGCAGCGCTGGGGTTAAACGGCCAAAAGATCTATGTCTGGCCGGCAGAGGATCTTGTCCTGGTAGTGCAGACACAGTACGAGCATAGCGCCAACCAGGGTTACGTTCTGTCTGACAGCAATTTCCCTGACACATGCACGGCGCGCAACGCCTGCCCAGGTTCGACAGGGGCTGAGGTTGCAAGCTATAGCGAGTTTACGCTCATGTCCTTGTTGGCTGAATTGGTCGATTGATCTACCCCTCTTGAAGAAAACAGGAAGGGTAATGCCTATTTTCCAGGTTGAAGAACGCGGCGTTAACGCCGCCTCCTGAATCAACCAAATATGGACATTACCGTCAATTTTGCTCATCCATGCTCTTGTATGTAGTATCAAAGCTGCCCTATCGCTTTATCAAAAGTTAATCGCTGAGGTAAATACCTGATGCCAATTCCTCAATACCCTGCAAATACTCCTGCAACAGAAATTACAGCCGCGCTTGAAGATTCTGGCTGCGTGGTAGTGACCGGGCTGACCGATTCAAGACTCCGCCAGTCGGTAACCGATGAACTTGCACCACACATGAGCGGAGTCCGCGTTATCGAAGATGATGATCCGTCACAATTTTACCCAGGTCGGACGAGACGTATTACTGCTCTAGTGACACGTTCTGCGACTGTGACTGACTACCTCATCCCCCACCCTATCTCTCGGCAAGTCTGTGAAACCACTTTATTGCCCAATAGCGAGCACGGCTATCAATTGCACGTCACTGCCGCTCTGGAAGTCGGCCCTGGTTCGCGCGCCCAGATACTCCATCGAGAGGAAGACTCATTCACCTTCTTTGCCCTTCCGCGCCCCAACCTGATCGTTGCCAGCATGTGGGCGATAACAGATTTTCGGTCTGACAATGGCGCAACGTTGCTTGTGCCGGGAAGTCACAAATGGCCCGAAGACCGAATAGCCACCAAAGACGAAATTGTCGAGGCAGAGATGCCAGCCGGTTCCGTACTCTACTGGATGGGCGGGCTACTTCACGGGGCGGGAGCTAACACGTCACAGGATTGGCGCTACGGGGTCATCCTGACCTATTCAGCAGGCTGGGTGCGGCAGGAAGAAAATCAATATATGAACGTACCAGCCGAAAGACTTGCCGAGTTGTCGCCCGAGATTAAACAGGTCGCAGGGTTTAATATGTATCGGGCCCTTGGACTTTACGATCCATCGGTCAGCTGACAACAACAATCTTGCCGAGTCGGCTCCGCTAGTTTCTACGGTTCAAGACGTCCTGACTGGTGTGGCGGATTAACTTTAGGAAGTCCTGGGCGCAACTCGTTCGATATAGTTCTCGAGCAAGTGCGCGCCGCCCTTCCCATCCTGTTCGAGCCGCAGGTAGTCCGCCAGCACTAGTTCGTGCGCAGTGAAGGCCTGATAAACGTGGCGTAATTCCCTGGGGGCCTGTGCTTCAGCGACTTTGAACTTCTCTAACGCTGCTTGAACAATCGGTGTCACTTCTTCTAGTAAAGCAGCCCAACTGTCGATGGACATGGCAGTGACCCGCCTCTTCGCTGCCGCCCGGCACGCCGCTTCCGCTTCCGTTGAAACCGGGGACAACAAATAGTCGCTCAGGTAAGCAGCCGTAAGTCTTTCGACCTCCGCTAGCATGTGCAAGTCATCGGCACGCTCGGGCAGGGTTTCAGCCAGCAGTCGAAAGGTCGCTTCGCCGCGAATCTCGCCAAGATAGGCATCCAGCAAATACTGTTGGGACGTGTCCGTTGCCATCATAGGTGCCCTCGTCAATCATGCCGTGTCTGCAGAGTCTAACCTTCCGTTGGGGCGCGCGCCTTAATCTTCAATAAAATGATTAATTACAGCACCTGGCCGTACGATTGAAAAAAGTGGTTTACAATCTCTATTCTCAACACAGCTAGACGAAAACGGGACGCCATGGAACACAAATCGATTTTTCTCACCGGGGCCGCCAGCGGTATTGGGCGCGCCACGGCAGAGCTTTTCCATAGCAAGGGTTGGTTTGTCGGATGCTTCGATGTGGATAACGATGCCCTTCAGGATCTTGGCAAGACGCTGGGTGATCGATGTTACACGGCATATCTAGACGTGCGTGACAAAGCGGCTTTTGATACCGCACTTGCTTTGTTTGCAGAACAAACAGATGGTCGCTTAGACCTTATGTTCAACAATGCAGGAATCACTGTCGGGGGGTATTTTGATGAAATGCCCTTTGACAAGATCATGGACATCGTCAATATCAATTTCATTGGCGTCTTAAATGGCACCTACGGGGCGATCCCTTACTTAAAGCAGACAGAAAACTCACTTTGCTTTACCACCTCTTCATCGGCTGCCATCTTTGGCTCACCAGGAATGGCCGTGTACGGCGCTACAAAATACGCAATCAAAGGTTTCACCCATGCGATGAGTGTTGAGCTGGCTCGATATGGTGTCAGAGCCGCAGATGTCATGCCCGGCATTATTGACACACCGCTATGGGGCAGTAGCAGGTACGTCGATGGCAAAGCTGTTGCTACTTTCGCAAAAACACCCAAAAGAAACGCGAACAGAACAGACACTAGCAGAACCATTGCGCCATCCGAGGTAGCCGACGCTGTGTGGCGTGCCTACCATGGGACGAAACTACACTGGTATGTTCCGCCGGAACTTGAGAAAAATGAGACCGTAGACTTCGAAGCAAACCGTGACGGCCAGATAGAGCGAAACCGCAGATAGATATCGGCGGCAGCCACTCTTTTCTTCTTTCTACTTCATGATTCTTGCTTTAGGCTTTTCGCACTGGCACTACTTTTCCGACTGAAATAAGCGATTCCACACAGTCGCGAATCGAAACGTCTAGCGGACGAAATTCCATATCAAGTGTTTCCCGGATGCGATCATTGCGAAGTTCACAGCCTCCCCATATGGCCCTGAATTCAGCCTCTTTCGCTTGTACTTTTTCCGGAAGCGGGTCTACGAGTTCCGCCCCAGCAAATCCCAGCTCCGGAAGCAGACGGTCAATACTGGCGCAGACATCTTCGACATTGCGGGTTTCGGTTGACCAGGCAATAAAACGCTCACCATTACTCACGTTAATGCTTTCGAGCATCCTGATGTGTGCTTCTGCCACGTCTCGCACATCAACGGTATACCATGCGCGATAGGCCCCTATTACGTTCTGCGAGTACTTGCCAAGAAGCATTGTCTCAATGTTGTGTTGCCACGGCCCAGTGTTCTTTTGGTGCGCTGACTGGATAGGGCCAACGTTGTCACCGGGGCAACAGGTGATAGCGTCCCAGCGCCCGCTTTCCTCGGCAGCATCAGCAAAAGTACGTTCAGCGAGCACCTTGCCCATTGAATAGCCCTGACCACGGTTGGCCTGACGTTTGGGATTTTGTTCATCAGGGTATCTGTCTTCATAAAGGACCGGACGTCGGACAAGTTCCTGCATATCCGACTCGGAAATAACCGCTGCAATACTGGATGTCACCACCACACGGTTGACAGTTTGTGACAGGTTGACGCTGTTGATAACGTGATCACAAACCATTTTGACATAGTCCATATCATCGTAACTAGAAACATGAGACAAGTGCGCGACGCCGTGACAACCTCTAAATATCTCATCAAAACAACCAGCTTCATCAAGGTTCGCCGAATGCAGGGTCAAACGACCGGAAGCGTAGCCCGGCATGGCCTTAAGAAATGATGTCTTGTCTTCGTCACTTATATCACGAACGCAAGCGCGCACCCGATAACCCTCGTCCAACAGTTGCCGGACGACCCAGCCGCCAATAAATCCCGCGCTGCCCGTTACAGCGACTGTTCCACCTTGAGGTATAGGTGCCATAGATATTCTCCTAAGTTTGCTTTTCCTTTGATGGCCCAATAATACTTGAGACGCACAAATTTTATTGGTGATTATTTCGTACATGCCGATGACCGCAACAGAGCGTTAATGGATACCAGGTTGCGTGCTAAGCCTGAGAACTGTGATGCCATGGCCGCCACCAACTCTATTGTGATATTCGTCAATAGAGAATAGTCTGACCGCAAATATTGAAAATACAGCGACTACGATGACGAATACTGGAGAGGATATCAGGACAAGCGGTACAGCAATCAAGGGTATTCATCACATTGGTATTTCGGTGGCCGATGTGGCCGCCTCTTCAGGGTTCCTTGAAGATGCCGCAAACTTGACCCGCGTGGGCGAAGGCAGTTTCAGTGGTACAGGCATCGCTTCGTCAACGCCATCCGCATCGACAATCATGAAGGGCCCTAATGCGTACGTGGAACTCATGCAGTTCGATAGCCAAACGCCCGAACCAGTGCCGGTTGAAGGGCCAGGTTTCACCCACCTCTGCTTTCAATCACCCAGTGAGCGTCTCATGTATAACGGTTTCAAGGATGCGGGGGCCACAGCCGTATCCTGGGGTGAAGGTCCGGTTGACCTGGGCGGCTATGGCGTTCACTACGCCTATTTGAGAGATGCAGACAAGACCATGTACGAAGTAGAGCAGGTTGATCGACCACCCTTCGGAGAACAGGTATGGATCGGCCACGTTGCCTTAGCCAGCCATGACATTGACAGACTTGTTGAGTTTTACTCCGACGTGTTTGGCATCGGGCCCTATCGCCGAGTGAATAAAGCCACAGGGCCCAGGGTCGACGAGGTGACGGGCCTTAAGGACGCGCGAATGCGGGCCGCGTGGTTCAATGTCGCGAACATGGTGTTAGAAATCTGGGAATTCATTAACCCTGTGACCCCTGATACCAGCGCAGCTAGACCGTTTGAAAAAGTCGGCTACAACAAATTCGCCTTTGAAGTATCAGACCTGACAGAAGAGATGACGCGGCTTAAGGCCAGGGGCGTAAAATTCGCGAGCGAGCCGCTTGCCACACCCATAGGTGTTGAGGCTTACGCCACCGACCCTGACGGCAATCGATTTAGCCTGGTGCAACTAAACGATAGCCTGCTATCGATTGATCAACTGAAAAATATTACCTGGCAAACGGCCTAGCCTGCCCCCGTAGCCAAAAAGTGGCGAATGACCGCGTTCACTTCGGCAGGTTGCTCCAGCATCGGTGAGTGACCCACTTCGGGCAGGTGGTGAACACGCAGGTTTTCTGCGTAGCCGGCCAGATCATCGATAAATTCCGATACAAACGTCAGATCCGAATCTCCCCAGATTAACAGCGATGGCACCGACGTACTGGCATGCTTCCCGGGCCAGAAATCCTCGTCAGTAATGGCATCGGCCGGCGGAATGTTGGCTCGGTACCAGTTAATACCTGCATCTATCGCACCCGGCACGCCCAGCCCTTGACGAAACGTCCGTTCCATATCTTGGTTGAAGTGTGGAAGCTTACTAAGGCCCTTACAAATGTTATCGCAAACACGCTGGTTGTTATTCTGGGTCATACTGCGATTCAGGTCGCCGTCTCTCATAGAATACATATAGGAAGATCGCTCGCGCTGCGTCTCGTTAGTTTGCAGCATCGACAGGAGCTGGTTGTAAGGCGGCGCACTTAATACAACAAGTTTATTAAGTCGCTCTG
>JABGVY010000020.1 GCA_018645845.1 Gammaproteobacteria bacterium
AATACTTCGGTAGCGGCCATGTCGAACATCTGCATGTTCACGGCATTCATGCTGCCAAAGTAAATATCATCCAAATACACCGCCACAGGCGCTTCCAGGTTGTCCTGGAAATTGTTTTGGGAGATGCCACGTAAGTTAAAGGTAGTAAACCCCGGTGTGAAGGACTGAACCTGCAAACCGGGGATCTGTTGAATGATTTCCTGAGTGGTGTGCAAGCCAAGAGCTTCGGTCTGTGCGCCACTGAGTGCTGTCACTGATATACCAAC
Organism: Gammaproteobacteria bacterium; assembly: GCA_018645845.1. Classification (GTDB taxonomy): domain Bacteria; phylum Pseudomonadota; class Gammaproteobacteria; order Pseudomonadales; family Azotimanducaceae; genus UBA9659. The sequence continues at coordinate 267 of JABGVY010000020.1, forward strand.
GTCCTGCGCACTCTGCTCACGCTTTTGTGCGGTCACGATTACCTCTTCAAGCACAGCGGCGTTTGCGACGTTAAACAACATGGCTAACCCAGCAACACAAAACAGGCTGATTCGATGATTCACTTTGTTCTCCTTTTTTGCCTAGTTATTGACCAGATGCCGAGCGTAAATGGCAGATGATCTGTTTACGGTCTTCTTCTTTTTTGAATCCGGCGAAAGCCATCATCGTCCCCGGAACGTTCTTCATCGGGTTTTTCAGAAACACATCAAGGGACTCGTCACTCCAGATGCCTCCCTTGTCCTCCAATGCCTGAGAAAATGGAAAATTTGATCCACTAGCAACACTTTTACCCATAATTGCATGAAGATTGGGCCCGGCACCCTGTGGTGCAGAAGGGTCCATGCTGTGACAGATGGCACATTTCCTAAATAACTTCTCACCCCTTTCTGCATCACAACTGGCGTCAGCCAGGGCTATGTGACTGAAAAAAGTGAGTACCAAGAAATAGCAGGTCTTCATTTATCTGAGGCCCCAGGTTCCAGATGACCCGAGCCTTCCTCTACACCAAGAAAAAGTTCGGGTGCAGGTGCAGGTAAATAGGTAAACGTGGTATCGATTGATCCCGATGATGCTCGCCATTTACCAGTACCACCGGTTATTGAATAGTGGTTTCCCGACGCGACGGTTTTGAGTGAGACAAACAACTGATCGTCATCGCCGTCACGCCAGACACAATAACCGTGTCCGCCTGTTTCCTGGCCTTTGCCAACGAAATCAATGCCGGTACAATCGATCGATAGCTTAATTTTCTGGCCGGATTGCATCTCCAGAATCATGCCGCCGCGGACACCGTAGCTAAATGTCTGACCTTCTGGCCCTGTCGCAATCGCGGGATGACCAACTGCAACAAAACCACCTACCAACGAGACCGGCTGTGAACCGGCAATCACACAGCCGGACACGAACAGCGCCACTAGCGGAATTACTCTGAAAAACTTCATTCAGACGCTCCTACTGAAAGATACTCATCAATTTGCGTAGCCGTTCTGGCACCGCTTTCGATAGCTCCATCTATAAATCCACGCCAGCCATTGGCGATATCTGCACCCGCAAAAAAGATCTTGCCTTCCGGGCGTTGAAGTTCCGCCAGACTGCTGGTCAACATGCCCGGTGGGTACATGCACCAGGTACCTTTTGAATAGGGATCCTGGTTCCAGTCGTAGCTAACGGATTCGCTAATGCGTAAACGCGGCATGTACTGGTTAAAAGCAGCCTGAACCTCATCATCATCATTCACATCGAGCAGACTGGGACTCAAGCCAAACCCACAGACCACCTGACTGCGGGCATCGTTGTATTCGGTCCAGGCAAAACAGAGCGGCATTGACTCCTTGCCATGCCCCATAAACACCGGATTCTTCCCTTCTACCTGTGCATAAACCTTTGTGCCTGAACCTGTGTGCCCTCTTCGGCTGGCATCCAGTTTTATTTTTGATATAGAGGGGCTGAATTCGATGTCGTGAATACAATTGAGCGGTACCGCAACGACTACCGAGCGCGCCTCGATCTTCTCACCCCTATTCGTCGTGACTGTAACCTTGTCGCCGCCCTGGTGAACCTTGCTTATGACCGTACCTAATCGTGTTTCGAAGTCCCCGTCAGCGTGCATTTTCTCAATCAGTGATTTTGTGCCGCCAGCAAAGCGATAACGGGACAGGTTGTCCCACATGTTCCAGAGGTCATAATCACCGAGTGCATACCAGCGAAGCTGATCGAGGTAGCTGCTCTTGTCAGTGAAGGAGTGGCCATTAATTCCCGCGAAACTGTGTAACATATCTTTTTGCACCCGAGTTAAATCGAGTCGATCAATGGCTTGTGCTGCAGTTGTCTCGTCGAGATCACCAAAATCTTTCCTGAACAGAGGATCATAGGCTCTTGGCAGTTATTCGCGGGTCGGTGCATAGAAAGCTTCAGCCGCCGAACCATAGATTTGCGCATAAGTTGAACCGTCACCAACAACACGATTGTCGCCGTCCATCCAGACAGTCTGCTCTGAATTTGCTGCTGCACTCTCAGCCAGTTCCAATCCATAACGCATTTTCTCAGTCCAGATGAAGGGCTGGGAGTTGCCGAACCAGGTTCCTCCGAGGTCAATATCGTGCCCTGAAAACCGACTGGTAAAGGTACGCCCACCAAGCCGCGGTCGCGCTTCGAGAATCAGCGCGCGATGACCTCGCATGCTGATATCCCGTGCCGCAGTGACACCCGCGAATCCACCACCAATCACTATTACGTCGTAGCCGTTATCGGTGACAGTTATTGCGGATTTTGACGATGCGGCTAGCAGGGTCGGTGAAACAGTTGCCGCTGCTATACCCATACCTGCCGTCTTTAGAAATTTTCGTCTAGGTGAGTCCGAACCGGTGCGAGGAGATTCACCACTATTCTTTTGATTTTGGTCCAAGTCGTCTTTTACCTGGCTCATCGCTCTCCTCCACCTTGCATTTATTATGTCGAATGACCTATATTTAGTCACATGACTATTATTAAGTCATTTGACAATTAATATGTCAAGTGACTTATAAAATGAATTAGCATATAATTCCCCCAACCGGATGGAAAACCCAAGAGTCAGAATGAAACGTGACACCAGCAGAACAAGTAATCAGAAAACCGCAGGTGTGCGCCAAGGTACGGCCACCCGGCGGGCTGGTAAAATAACAGCCGCCAGGATCATAGTCGCCGCCAAAGAAATACTAGAACAGGAGGATGTCGCCAGGTTTACGAT
>JABGVY010000019.1 GCA_018645845.1 Gammaproteobacteria bacterium
CCTGTGATGACTCATCCAGAAGAACATGTTCAATATCTTTTCGATAACCTGAGGGGCTTCAATGCTCGCTATGATCTTTTTCAAATACCCTTGAGCCAAACTTATCATCCATCCCAAAGGCCTAAACCTCGCAGTGACTCACGAAAACCTTTAGGTTTAGCCAGAAAAAGACAAAAAAAAAGCCGCACCTCAAAAGATGCGGCTTTTCGACTTATCACCTAGTCGTTAGCTACTGAATACTGTAGTTCACGCCGAGCTTAATCATGCGACCAAAACCACTATGGTTGTAAGGATCGTAGTTCAAGTCGTTAGCAACCTGAGGCGGATCCTCGTCAGTGAAGTTAAGCACTGATAGTGAAATAGTGATGTCGTCGAACATGTTGTTGATGTAATGCAAATCGTGTGTCGTGTGGTCATCAATATCATCAAGCGCTGCTACCGGGCTGTTGGCATCTTCCATACCGTCAACAAAGCGCGCCGCATAAGTCACGCGGTGAGCATCGTTGGCCCACTTCGCAATAAACGAAGCTTTGAGCTCTGGCTTAGGCTGAAAAGGCGTGCCTTCATTCAAGCGTCCAACGAAGTCATCGCCCGGCGCTAGGACGAAGCCATCGCCTGTGACGAAATCATCTGACTCGTACTCGAGCGTGTAGCTGCCTTCAACGCCCAATGTCAGCGCACCGCCAGCAACCTCATCGAAGCTGTAATTTGCAACGAAGTCGATACCCGAAGTGTCAATGTCGGAGCCATTGATGACGAATCGCGTGATTCTTTCGACGCCCCCGACAGACGTTCCTGTTGGTGACATCCGTCCGCGAAGCAGATCACAAGCACTGGAACCCACACCCGCGCCACCATCGGCACAACCATTAGCACCGTAGGCCGCTACGATCTGGTTAGCACTTTCTAGCTGCAATGGGTCTTCAAAATTGAACGACCAATAATCGACAGATGCGTAGAAGTTGTTATTTTGATAGATCGCACCGAAGTTAGCCGCAAGCGCTGTCTCTGGATCCAGATCGGGGTTGCCGACGGTATCCGCCGCTTTAAACGCTAGCGCTGGCGCAATGAACTGCAAAGAGGTACTCGTGCCGCTCAAGAAGCTACTCGGTGGGCCACGAAAAGTTGTCGATACAGATCCTCGCAGACTAAACTCGTCCGTTAACGTCCAACTGAATGCCACTTTAGGATCAATTGTGTCGCCACCGTTGCTTGAGCCGTAGTCCTCATATCTCAGGGCTAACTGTACGTCGAGCGCTTCGGTGATTGGCAATGCCAATTCCGCAAACACACCGTAAACACTTCGGTCAGTGTTCTCTTCGTCCGTTGCTGCAAGAAATGCCAGCTGACCTGCACCACCGGCGCCACAATCAAGTGTTGCCGTATGACCCAATGTCACTGACATGGGATTGTTGAACGGACAGGGGTTAATGGCGCGATTCGCGACATCTTTAACTGAGAAATCAAAGGTGTCTTTTCGGTATTGCAGACCCGCGGCCCAACCTACGTTGCCGCCGCCAAGTTCCCAGCTGCTGTCGCCGGACAAGATTGCCTCAAACACCAACTGTTCATTGTCAGTTTGCGAACCCGTTTCTGCCGTCAACCAATTGATCAACTCATCGGAATTAGCAACCGCGGCATTATATTGCGGGTTCGTCGCGCCCGTCACTGGCGAGAATGATAGCGCGTTTGAGAACGGGTTGTAGTACTCACAAGGGCCTACACCTGAGGTGCCCGTCGCTGGATCACAACCTGCACCACCGAGACCGTCGAAGGCAAAGGCCATTCGTTCGATATACATGTCGCTACCGCCAATATCTCTTTCGCGTTTGGACCAGCTAAAGCTGGTGTCAAACGCAATACCGCTATCGGTTTCACCGACCAGGCCAAACGATATTCGCTTAGTCTTGGTTTTACGATGTGCGGACTCGGGCTGGCCATTTCGTCCTGCAATACCGAGCATTCTTGACCAGCTATACGCACCCGCATCGGCAGGTAAAAGGCCTGGGTTTTTAGCTTTCAAATCGATAAGACCGGGATGCGTGGGCGGCACAAAGCGATCAGCACCTGTCAGTGCCTGGGGAGGGTATGAAGGCGATGTATCCCAGTCAGGAATATCCATGTCATGGTACAGCGCTTCAGCGTGAAAGCTGATCTTGTCGCTGATGTCGTAATTCACTTCGGCAAATACTTTGTAGCTTTCCTGCTCTTCGATCAGGTTGTCAAAGAAGGTGTACTGGAAACGGCAGAAGCCACCGCTTGAAGTTCCGCCTAGCAATTCGCACTGTGGATCGGGCGCAAGACCTAATGCAAACGCTGGCGTTGCTGGCGTACCGTCGGGGTTCGCAAGTCCAGGAAGAATAGTGCCTGGATTGCCAATACTACTCCATCCACCCGGTCCGGGGTTCTCAGCGAAGGGGCGAAGGGCCCAGTCACGATCACGTATCTGGAGCTCTGAACGCTCTTCATATTCTGCAGAGATAGTGTAATGCAGCGCTCCGCTGCGTCGGCCAAAGATCGCCGCCACTTTCGTGTCGCCGTCAGAATCATCAAGATTGGTGAAGTTACCACTGATC
>JABGVY010000130.1 GCA_018645845.1 Gammaproteobacteria bacterium
CGCTGCGGGTGATCGCCGATGTCACCGATCCGGACGCGATCCAGACCATTCTGGCGCATCTGAAGCAACGCGCGCCACCTGATGCTGTGCGCCGGCAAAGGCCGGGTCAAGGGCCGCAAAACGATCTCTTTGCCGCTAAGGGAGGTGTCGATATCTTCTAGAATAGGAAAAACAAACTACATCTTCCGTGATTACAAGGAGCATGCCTCTGAAACATATACCTGGCACCCGGCAGGAAAACGTGGTCAATTCTTCTTATCCGCCAAGTGTTTGGGTCAGGGTCGGCGTCAAGCTAAAACAATAATACTACGGTGAGCAAAGCCCTATGAGTAAAGCCCTATGAGTAAAGCGAAAAGTGGCGTTGTGCTGAAAAGCAACAGAAGTGCCTCAGGCGTGTTTCATGAAGTCTTGAGCCTTGTCTCTGATCAAATCGATCCCACGCCGAGGTTGAAAGAGTGGTTAATATCACCGGAAAGCTTTCGCAAGCATTATGTCTCGCGACTACCAGAATTCGAAGCGCACCGATTATGCAGTCCTCAACGTCACTCCATCGCGCGGCAATTATCTCAAGCCGTCCAGAACAACTTGGTGTGGGACGTCGATAAACAACAGAATCTACACGAATACTTAAGGCAACCGTGCGCAGCTTTGCCGTGTGAAGTTTTAACAGGCGAAGGCACTTCATTATGGATGCCGGAGTTTGAATATGACGACAAGCAATGGAAAGATTTTGCTGCTCTCGGCGCGACTTTAGTAGCAGATAATGTGATTACGCAAGCAGCGGCGGACAGTCTTGCCGCGATTGAAAGAAAACGCCAAAAAGAAGATGGCTTGTCCCTTAGTGGCCGGAAAGTGGTGGTGATTGGTGCCGCAGCCGAGATGGCATCTACGCGGCACTTTTTGGCAATGGGAGCAGAGGTACTATGGCTAGATCAAGCTGCACCGCCCAAGGACCTGAAGGCGAATCCAGAATTTTCTGGTGTCCTGCATTACCCAGTCCGGAATGTCGACCTGCTTACTCAGCCGGCAGAGGTGCTGGCGACCATTGTTGAGTTCTCTGCGGGCTCGGCTTGTGACATTTGTTTGTATGCCTATGCTCCAGGGCAAGCGCGGGAGTTACGTCTAACAGGAGTGATGAATGCGATCATTAATGCCATGCCGTCTGAGCTGATTGCAAGCGTAACGATGTTAGTGTCGCCTACGACGCCATCAGAGCTGCAGGCCAGTGATAAAGCGTTACTAGAACGGCGGTTTGCGCTCCGACCGAAATGGGAGAGTGTGCTCGATGCGATTGGTGTGCTCGGTAAATTTGGCGGCGCTGCGTAATTCGGCGAGCGTTCGACCATTCGTAGCGTCGTTAGTATTCAAGGTGCGAGTTACCAGGCTGCGCAATATTTATGCAAAGTAATGACGGCGGAGGCTTGGGCCACTCACGGACAGATTCACGACGACAATGTTGATCCCTTGCGTGTGTCCGCCAATACTGCGGCGATAACAAAAACGCGCTCATTGGACCATCCTGTATTTGATGCTGCATTTGGTGGTGCGGCAGCGATGCAGGTTCAGACCTTTAGGCCAGAGCAGTCGCAATGTTTAAACGCGTTGCTGGCGGTTCAGGATTGGTTGAGTGTTGAGATACCAGCTCCCGGAATTGTTCGAGTCCACGGGGGTATTCATACCTTACCGTATCCCCTGGAGGCAGCGCTCCGTCCAGCCGCAGTCATAGGTTTTGCAAAGGCGCCAAAGTTGCTTGCCGGATTGTTTAAATAAGGATGTAGGTGGTGTATCAATCGAGATAATAATTGGGTTGGGTGTGCCGCAATCTAAGCTAGACTTTTCTGAATTGAGCATGGATCAGTAATGTCTTCAAGAACGCGCATCGTTCCTCTTGGAAAGAGCTGTATTTGGCTGGTGCTACTTGGGTCAATCTACCAGTAAGTGAGCACCTGGTAACCCACCAAAGAAATTGCAGCTGCAATAAGAGCGAATGTAAACTGTGTAATTGCGTGTTGCATTGGCGCACAGCGGGTCGCCTGGGCCGTCAGCACCAAGGAATCAGAATAAAAGCAGGCATTGCTGCCATACGTGCTGGTTGATAACGTCGCGCCGATCACCTATGTCATTATGCTCGTTTAGTTTGTCATGTCTGCATGGTTGCCGCGTATGCTATTGATCTCTCCGCGTTGTTCCAATTACGGCTTAAGAGAGGATTATTGAGAGCCGCTGCTGGTTGCAATGGATGGTGCAACCATGCCGCGTCTGAAAGTGACTATCATTGCCACCACCACGATCAGCAACAATCCAGATGCACCCAGGAACGAGGACTCAATGTCTGGCGGTGCGATGGCGCCAAGCATCAGGGCGGCCAGCAGGCCGTGATACAACAGACCGAAAACGCCGATGGTGACGGCGGCGATCTTGGCGCTCATGTTTTCTCCGTAAAGAGGACCTGCCACAAGCAGGCCAAACACGGCGTAAAGCCAGAAACCCAGGTAGTCAAAAGAAGTGTAGAGCGAAAACGGAACAGAGACGTTCAGCAATCTCAGTAACGGGTCGGCCAGATCGGCACCCACCGCCCCTGTTGAGATCGTTTGTGCCAGCAGGGGTATGGTCCAGACCGCGATGAACTTGGGGATGATAAAGGCGACAAAAGAAGTGAAAACGATCATTGCCGCGATAATGGCGCGTAACGGGTCTTTTGTGGCGATATGCCAGGCCATAGCAAAGAAGACGCCCGATAGGCTCAGCATGGCGGCAATCTGATTAATCCAGCCTAGAATAAAAGTACCACTGTTAGCGCTCAGCCAAGCGACGCGGTCAGCATGAGAAGCGGTATAACCATCCGGCACGTCCAAGGGTATGAAAAAGGTAATGACAGTCGTCGCGATTGCGACGACAGCTGACCAAAATCCAAGCCGGTTAATCTGTAAATCTAATGTAATTGTTGCACCCATAATCTAGTCTCCGCATCTCTCGTCAATAAAATTAAGTATTGTTTTGCGCACCGCGCTTCTGTCACTTTCCCAGCGCCGGCCTTTCCCGGTGAAAAGTGATTCACTTTCCATCAGGGCCATCAGGCACAGGGCTTCAGCTCTGGGTGATTGGTTCCCCGCTGCCTCGAGTGCTTTCTCCAGAAGCCGCAAGTATTCTGCATAAACATCTTCCAGAAGATCCGACACGAGGGGCTCGACCTGCTCCATTGCCCAGAGTTGCGGCCATAGTCCGTTGTGGTCTTGTGCATCATTCGAAAGCATGATCTCTGCTATCGCACGAATTCCCAGGGGACCAGCTGCGGAATTCATCAAGATATATCGAAACTCGTTGCGTAGATAATTAACCAGAGATCGTAACAATGCGTCCCAGGTACGAAAGTGGTATTGCAGGGCACCCAGTTTCATATCGCTGGCGCGCGCCAGATGGCGCATGGTGAGGCTGCAGTAACCCTCATCCGCGATTATCTCTATCGCCGTCTGCAATATCTGTTGTTGGCGATCGCTCATCACTGCGTCAGTTGTCTCGCTCACTAATTCCCTTCCCGTAGTGCCTTTTTTCATTGTTTGGCCGGTTCTCTTTTTCACATGGCGAGTGCGATCATTCTCACTTATCGAGTCTATTTATCCAGTGTTTTCAGTTCACGGCGCATCACCTTGCCGGTACTGGTTTTGGGTAGGTCGTCTACAAACTGCACCTGGCGGGGTACCTTGTAGGCGGCGAGGTGTTCGCGGCAATAAGCAATGATGTCAGCCGCTTTCGGCGCTGCTCCCGTCTTCGCAACGATGTAGGCCTTCGCAAGTTCACCTTTATCTTCATCAGGAACACTGCCGACAGCCACCAGGGCGACATCCGGATGACCGGCAACAACCCGTTCAATTTCCGCAGGATAGACGTTGAAGCCTGCTGTCAGAATCATGTCCTTTTTGCGATCGACGATAAAAATACAGCCGTCTTCATCCATGGTGGCGACATCCCCGGTGTGCAGCCAGCCGTCAGGCTCGATGGTGTCGCGGGTCGCCTGCTCATTGCCGAAGTATGCCTGCATGACGATATCGCCTTTGATCATCAGTTCACCAACCTCACCGATGGGCAAGGTCTTATTGGCATTCTCGGTGTCGGCAATCCTTGCCTGGGTATAGGGTAGTGCGACACCTATCGAGCCATGCTTGATAATGCCATTGGTAGCAAAGGTGGTGCCGAGCCCGCCGAGCTCAGTCATGCCCCATAGTTCAATCAGCGGGCAGCGGAAGCGTTGCTCCACCTCTTCCATTTTTGGTTTGGGCATGGTCTGTCCGCCGACGGTGCAGCAGCGCAGTGACGACAGGTCGTAGTCATCTAACTCCGGGTGATTGAGCATGAACATGTACATGGTGGGCACCCCTTCGAACATCGTGGCCTTGTGGTCCTGGATGCTTTGCAGGATAGTCTTCTCTTCGAAGGCTGGGTGAAGTACCAGGGTCATGCCATTTTGTATGGCTCCGTTCATTACCACGTTGCCGTAGACATGCGGGCAAGGTAATGCGGTAACGACCGTGTCCCGGTCGCTGCGTTGATGCATCAGGGCGGTCATTGCGACATTCAGCAGGATACCTCTGTGCGACAGGCATGCCCCTTTGGGATGCCCCGTAGTGCCCGAGGTGTAGCCGATTGTGGATAGCGAGTCTGGATCGATTTCACCGATCTGGAAATGATCACTGCTGCCACCAAGAATATCATTGAAAGACAGTATTCCCTCAGGCAGTGCTTCGTCGCCAAAGGCGATCAGTTCCCTGACCTGAGATTTTTCTTTGACATCCTTTATTGAAAGCGCCTTTTCATGGGATGCGATAACGACAGTAGCGCCGCAGTCATTGGCCACGAATTCAACTTCGACGGGGGTCAGCATCACGTTGATCGGATTGATCACTGCGCCCGTTTTTAGCGCTCCGTAATAGCAGATGACCCACTCCCAACAGTTGCCGGAGTACAGGGTGACACGGTCGCCAGGCGTTACCCCGAGATCAACCAACCGATTGGCGCAACGGTTGGATAATGCCTCGAGTTCGTTAAACGACAACGCCCGGTCCGGCAGGATGAGTGCAATCTTGTCGCCGTAGCATTTCGCTGCCGCGCGTGGAATATCGCCAATTGAATTGATCAAAGTCACGAGCTCATCTCCAGTCCGTTGGTGCGCCGTTTTAGGTAAGCGGCAACACGAAGTGAAAGCGTTAGCAATCCCAGGTTGAAATACACAAAGGAAATAACAGTGGCGCTGCTGCTGAACGCTAGTTCCGCATAGCTGGTCCAGATCGCCGCCCAGAAATACCACACACCCACCAGTTGCAGCCAGTGCCAGTACTCTGTTCGTAATCTGCGGCGCACCGGGAAAAACGAGGTAATCGTCATTGTGACCAGGAGGGCGTAACTGGCAACTCGCAAAACAAGGTCACTGGTTTTGTGTAGCTCCTCCCAGTAATAAGGTGAGTACAAGGTGAACAGAACAGCGATAAAAACAGCTTGCCAGCCGAATCCAGCAGCGAAAGATAAACCGAG
>JABGVY010000018.1 GCA_018645845.1 Gammaproteobacteria bacterium
AGAACAGGATCTGGGCGGCGGCGACGTTGAAAAACTCAATGGAAGAGTTTCCTTCTCAAATGATCAGTTTGGATTTGTGGTTTATGGCTCAGAAAACCTGCGAGAGCAGATTACGGATAACCGGGAATCGGATTATTCGGGCACAAACGGGGCATTGATCCCCAATGACATCTCATTTCGGAATTACCGTGTAAAGCGTGAAGACAACGCTTTCGGTGGGACATTGGAATACTATCTGGACGGCGGTGGTCGGGTGTTTTTCAGCTCTTTGAACACGGAATTTACTGATAAAGAAGAACGAAATCAGTGGAACTTTTATTTCCCAGGTGCGGATACCGCCCAAAGCGGTACAATCGCAAGCGGAAATGTAAGGCGACTGCTTGAAGACGGCATTTACACGAACGAGACTGATGTCAACACGATTGGCGCCGAGTTTACTTTTGGTGAGTGGGACATTGAGGCTAAATACAGCAACATCGAAACCTTGTTTGATACTTATCTGCCAATACCCTACTTAATCGGTGGCGGTCAGATCAGTAATGTTTTCTATGACGTATCCGACCCCGAAGAACCCATTGTGACTTTCGATGAGAATCTGAAAGACCTTGGATACGGTACCAATCTTCTGATCGATGCTGTCGGCGGTCTGGAAACTGAAACTGATCAGGTCAAATTCGACCTTTCTCGCGCCAACCAATGGGGCGTGGTGAAGTTCGGTGCCAAGTTCGATACGCGGGATGCCTCAGGTGGCGGAGCGCCGCTAGACCTCGTTGTAAAAGGTTTGCCCGGTGTGGATGTTGGATTATTTGACCAAGGCCCCTGGGATACTGACTTCAACAATACCGTTGGCGGCTACTATGCAGACAATAAAGGTATTTTCGACGCCTTAACAGCCCTGGGTTCTACGCGAGGAGACTTCCCCGATGATGGAAGAGTTGAGATTGAAGAGGAGATCATCTCGGTCTATGCAATGCAGACTATCGACAAGGACTGGGGCAACATTATCCTTGGTCTTCGTATAGAAGATACTGAATATAAAACGGTGGGTTCAAAGCTGGTTGGGACGGAATTTGAGCCCTTGTCGTTCAAAAATAGCTATACCAATGTGCTGCCGAGCGCGCATATCAACTGGGACTTCCGCGAGGATGCGAAACTCCGACTGTCTTTTTCCACAGGAATCAGTCGCCCTTCTTATATAGAGGCTAGGGCTGCCGCGGCTATCGATCCGATAGGCAAGGCGATCGGTGGTGGTAACCCTGAGCTTGAAGAAGAAACATCATGGGGAATTGATGCAGCCTATGAATGGTACTTTGCGGACGCAAGTGTCCTTTCGGTCACCCTTTTTCATCGTGCCATAGATAATGTGATAGCTTCATCAGCAGAGAAGGTACTGGGTAGCATCTACTCTGATATTGCCGAACCAGGTGAATTGTGGGATTTAACCGCATTCGGCAACGGCAAAGATGGTGAGTTGAACGGTATAGAATTGGCTTTCACAGGCAGACTCGATAATTATATGGATGGTTTCCTGTCGGGCTTTGGTATCGAAGCAAACTTGACATTAATTGATTCCGAGTACACGACCCCTGAGGGAGTAGATTTCGCGTTACCTGGTCAGTCAGATACGAATTACAATCTCTCAGTGTTCTATGAAAATCATGGGCTTTCTGCTCGTCTTAGCTACCGTTATCGTGACGCGTGGCTTGATGAGACAGAAGCAGGTCAATTGGGAACACCTACCGGAATTTACTGGGATGAACAAGAACGAGTGGACCTGTCTTTGCGTTATGACCTGGCGCCGCTGATCGGTCACAACATTTCTGTGTTCGCGAACTTTAACAACCTCACGGATGAAACGGATATGCGTTATACCGGTAAGGACTGGAATCCGAACCAGGCCGAAGCATACGGAAAGCGATACATGGTAGGTTTCCGGTACAGCCTGTAAATGTTGCTGCAATGAAGGCTCCCCCAAAGGCCGACCTATGAAAGCTTTTCTCTAGGGTCAAAATTGGAGGGCTATAGAGTTCAACAAGAAGATACGAACTCTTGTCATTGCTGTTTGCACTCTAAAGGTTAGAGACGGTGAATAAATTCACCGTCTCTTCTTGGAGCAAGTTACTCAGGCCAGCGCATTAGTTAAATCGTGCGACATACTGGATGAACCGTATCTCGGCATTCGTTCGGATCGGCTTAATCATTCAATTAAAGCAGAGCTTCAAATCAGGCATGAAGTGGTTTAGGTTTCAATCCAAGGGTTGGTAACCACTCGTTGTCCTACACAGGGAAAAAATACATGTTTAGAAACCACTTAACCGGACTGTTGTGTGTAGCTCTTTTACCCTTCGTCTTTAGTGTTGCCGCGCAGGCTGACGACACATCGATCGTCCGACAGGAATCCGCAGCTGAGCCTGGCCGCATTTTTCTTCAGCAGGTCTCTTTCGATAGTGCAATGGTCAAATGGAGAGATGGGCCTGACACGATCTGGTTTGGTAAAAAGCCTGGTGCCTTGACCCAGAACGTCACTGCGAGCGTCGATGCGCAGCACAAAATCGCAAAACTTCAAGGCCTAAGCTCTGACACCAACTACTACTATGCTTTTCAGAAAGCCGCGCCAGAAAAAGCCGTTATGATGTTTAGAACTGCCCCGATGCCAGGTGCAGTACCTGAAGATGGCAACACGCATATTTGGTTACTAGGAGACTCCGGTACTGAGACCGAAAACTTTGCCGGGCGCTACAGTCATAAGGGCGAAGCCATTGACGTGATGAACGGCTTCCTGAAGTACAACGCGTCGCAAGCGGCTAATGAGCCTTTAGACTTATTGTTGCTACTAGGTGATAACGCCTATTTAGAGGGGACAGATGAACAATGGCAAGGCGCTTTTTTCGACATCTACACAGACATCATTCAGGGAGTAGCAACCTGGCCGACGATTGGTAATCATGAGATGGGTGTTGGATTGCCGTTTGATATTTGTCCTTTTGTGAAAATACCGACCTGTGAAGCAGGCCCTGTCATGATGAACGTGGGTGGTATTAGTGAATCATCAGACCCGGACTCCTATGACAGTGATGGCGATGGCCCCGATGCCTCTGGCTTTCCCTATCTGAATATTTTTTCGCTGCCGAGCAAAGGTGAGATGGGTGGCGTCCCAAGTGGTACAGAGCAATATTACTCGTTCAATTATGCCAATGTGCACGTCGTCAGTCTTGATTCACAACTGACTAATCGCGATGAAGCACTCAGAGCGACGATGCGGGATTGGTTAGTAGACGACTTGTCCGCGAATACAGCGGACTGGACTATTGTTATTTTCCATCACCCACCTTACACCAAGGGTGAGAATCATGATTCCGATAGGGAACAGGCCGAAATTGATATGAGAGTGACGTTTGCGCCGGTCTTTGAAAACTACGGCGTCGATGTTATCTACAGCGGACATTCGCATTCGTACGAGAGATCCTGGTACTTGAGAGGGCATTACGGGATGTCCGATTCTTTTGATGCAACCCGTAATGCGTTGTTGGATGTCGACGGAAACCCGGCATTGGGTCAGGGCAGTGAGCCCTATGAGCAAGGCGGCGCACAAAATCGAGCGGTTTATACAGTTGCCGGTAACGCAGGGAAGGCCGACGAGAAGAAACCTTGTCCTGAAGGCCAGGTGATGGGATGTACACTGCCTAACTGGTTGCAGCATCCTGCGCATAGAACCTTCACCGATACCGCGCCTGGGTATGAGTCAAACGGTATCGCCCGTAAAGGATCGATTGTTCTGGACGCATCGAAGAGCACACTGACGTCCCGTTTTGTCGATGAGCACGGCGAGGTGCTCGACTATTTTACTATTAAGCGCAATTGAGAAACCCAGTACTGCTGATCTGGGTGGTTGCCTTCATTGCGTTGGTGTCAGGCGGGAATGTGCAAGCGCATGCCGGAGACCACCGCACGCTTGCTGAGCTGGATGCTATCATCAAAAAAAGCCCGGCGGAGGCAGCTTTGCTTGTCGCTCGAGGGGCGCTTTACAGTAGGTCTGGTCAGTGGGACAAAGCCGAGCGGGACCTTAGGTTGGCTGAAACCCTGAGTAGTAAAGAAGATGTCGCCTTCGAGTTAGGTCAACTTTACTACCGCCGCGGTGACCACCAAAAGGCATTGGAGTATATCGATACCTACATTGGTGCTTACCCGAACTACCCACCAGCGTTTTTATTGCGAGCGCGGGCTGCGGGAGAGGCAAAACAATTCGACCTCGCGCACGAAAGCTACGACACCTATTTTAGTCTCTCGCCGGATCCGCAACCGGGAGAATACCTGGCCGCAGTGCGGCTGCTGGCCTCCACAAAACCTGCAGGTATAAACAGCGCGCTTGTGCTGCTAGATATGGCCATCAGCAAGCTGGGCCTGAACCCCCAGCTTCAGCGCTATGCGATGCAGCTAGAACTCAGGCGCGATAATACCAAAGGTGCTTTGGATCGTTGGTATAGCCTTGAAGATCAACTGGGGGAAACGCCGGAATGGGGTATTACACTGGCAAGGTTACTGATTCTGGCTGATAGTGTTGATGAAGCCGGGCTGGTCGTTGAAACGGTCAAGGGTCGGTTAGTCCGTCTTAGGCAGACGCCGGCAAGGAAAGCTGCTGGAGAAACGATCGCACGTCTGGAGCGCCAGCTGGACGAGGTACGAACCAGTCATTAAATAGACATTGGTGAGAGACTTAACCTCTGTCACCTGTCTCGTCCATAGCGTGGTTTTCGAGTGCCTCAAGTGCAGCTGGTTTACATTAACTTGAGGGTAAACCTGCTTTTCAAAAAGTCTTTACAAGCGCACCCTGAAATAGTGACTGGACTCGACATAGCCCGCATTGTTGGTGCTATCATCCAATCATGAAGAAAAATGTACGATCTGCCGCG
>JABGVY010000017.1 GCA_018645845.1 Gammaproteobacteria bacterium
AGCCATGGCTCGCCGGTTCGCAAGAGATGGGTACTTCTTCGTCTCTCCGTCATGCAGGTAAGCACCCAGATCAGCACCTGCAGTCATTCGCATCACTCTATCGTAATCAATGAGAACGATCTGCGGATCTTGCGGTGTACTTGTCTCTCTTATCATTGTGTTGTCGTACTTCAAATCACCGTGGCCAACAACCAACCGTCCCATCAACGTGTTGGGTTCAAGCAGCTCGAAAATACGCTGACCAATTTCCGCCACCTCCTTCATGCAGCCATCTGTTTTTAACGCGGTCACCAGCGTATCCATGAAATATTTGCCGTAGGTATCGTATCTTCCAAGTTTCAGAATCTCGGCGCGGTCGCCCGGGTCATCGACTGTTTTCACGGCAGTCTGCTCTTCATTTTTACCAAGGCCCTGATCGAACCAGGTCGTGTCCTGGGCGTGCATCCACGCAACCGCTTTTCCCATCGCTCGACAGTACGCAGGCGCGTCAACGCCATTCATCAAGTCAGCATTGCCGGTCTTACCACGCACAAACTCGGTTACCGACACCTGAGGGAAACGAGCATCATCTAAGCAATAGCTATCTTCATGAGTAGCGCCTATGCCCCATGCTTTGAGCGCTGCCGCTGACATGCCAGGGTCAGCGCTTTGAAAGAACAGTTTAGTCACCGGCGTTGAAATACCGGCGCCAGATACTCGCACAACAACGGGGGCTGGTTTTGCGCTACTACTGGATATTTTATAAAGCGCAGCGCCTGAGTAACCACCTGTCAGCGGATCCTTTTGCAGCTCACCGACAGTGACCTCAGCCCATTCCGGCGCAACCATCTGAAGCAGTTCGAGGATTGCCTTACTGTCTCCCGCAACAAGGCCTTCAACAATTTCAGTATTGGCCAGATCTTCTTTCACTACTTATGCCCTGTTATTGCTGTGCTGACCATAATTTACCATCCTGTCGCGACACGAGCGAGCGCTTCACCGCTACCTTTTTAATCAAACAAAAAGACCACCCAGGCACCTTTCTCAATAGCCCAAACTAAACCTAATCCCAGATTACGATTAACCTTTACCTTCTTCAGATCAACCTCCGAGTTATTCACCCGCCTCGCCATTGTTTCAGCAACCCCGGGCCACCTGCAGGGCGCCCAAAACAACGTCGTTAACGACACAACGCAACCCCCTCGTACAAATAATTTATCCAAAGAGAAATTCGTTAGCAAACATTATATGGAGCAGGAATGGGGCACTGTCTGACGGAATCAATAGTTACTGGCTGGGTTACACAGTGATGTCGAAAAACCATAAGACCATTTTATCTCCGGTCTAGCGCGTGAACAAATTCTAGTGATCCAAACCGCTTGCCTGTATAGAAAGCGCTGAGGTGATTGAGAAAATGCTGAAGCATCTGCGCCTGAATGAGGCATCACAGGCGAGAAGCCGCTCACCGCCGACCGGTCCATTTGATCATACGAGTCAACTATTCTGACATCAGCCAACACTGGTGGAATCTGACTCGACCTGGTGGCTCGAAATTTCAAAGTCTGCAGAATCATCAGCGTGCTCCTCCCATATTTCCTTGAAAGCAACCAAATCCTATCCAGAATAGGAGCCAAACTCAGTTTTAAGGGGGTGATGTGTATGGCTTATGAGGCCTAAGTGTGGCTAATTTTCTTATACACTCACCCCTTATGTGAGTATTTATTATTATATAATAGTAATTGTTTACATTATCGCATTGCGATGTAAGATACCTGCGGTCAGGCGGACTAGAAGCGACCGGCTCAGCGACAGCCGCGCTTTTCTGCATGTATTACGCGCCTCATGTTTGGAAGAGGTCCTAGTGAGCCATCTATAGAACTAGAATCGAAGGACCTTTTCATTTGATCGTTTTTTCCTCTTCCGCCGGTGACCTCACCCTGTCGGATAGTAAGCAGCTGCGCTTTCTAACTGTCTTCGTCTTCTACCTCAATCAAGGTATCGGGCTTGGCCTATTTGGGTTTGTCATACCCGCTTGGTTAACAGCGAATGGAGCGTCATTAAGCGAAATCGCCACAATCGTAGGCCTATCTGCTTTGCCATGGTCATTAAAATTCATTAGTGGTGCGATTGTTGACAGATACACATTTTTGCCAATGGGACGAAGAAGGATATGGATCATCGGCGCGCAATCACTGCTTGTTTTGTGCCTTATCGGCATTGCCGTTTTATCACCCTCAGCTGAAGAAATTGCTCTCTTAGCGGTCATTGGCTTTGTACTGAATTTGGCCGTTGTATTTCAAGATGTGGGGGTTGATGCGCTTGCGATTGATCTTTTCCAGGAGGATGAACGCCCAACTGCAGCGGGCACTATGTTCGGCGCACAATCCATCGGCGGCGCAATGTCGGTCGGCCTTGCAGGTTGGTTATTGGACGCTTACGGTTTGCCACCAGCAGCCCTAGCGATGGCTGTGCTGCCTATTGCAACAATCCTGTTTGGACTCACCGTCCGGGAACGCGAAGGAGAGCGAAAGCTGCCATGGAGCATAGGGGAACCACATCCGGTCAATATTGATCTGCAAGTCACGAACTGGCGAGAACTGCTGATCACTGCGCTTCGTTCGATAATGCTGACGGGTTCCCTGATGCTCATGCCGCTGCTGCTGATAAGGTCGATTCCAGCCGGCGTGAGCGGCACGTTCGGACCGACGCTGTTTAGCGAATATGCTGGATGGTCGATGACAGACTTCACCAATTTCGTCGCTTTGGTGAGCTTCGCTCTTGCCATTTATACGATGCTCTTCGCTTGGAAAATCGTGCGAATCTTTGGCGAGAGAAATGTCATTGCGTGGTCATGCGGCAGCGCATGTATCTTATCCTTAGGTTTCGGAAGCCTGCCGGCTCTTTGGTCCGAAGCATGGTTTTTGGTGAATTTCGTCATTCTTACCGAGCTCTTGGCGATAACAGCGTTCATTGCGATTATTCCGATTTGCATGCGGCTCTGCTGCCCCGTTGTCGCTGGCACACAATTTGTTATTTACATGGGCATCGCTAATCTTGGCGCTCCGATCGGAGCCTATCTCACGACGGTAACCGCCGGTGCTGGCCATGAACAGTTGTTGTTTTGGCTACTCGGCTCGCTGTTCGCTGCAGCCTACTGCTGGAGCCTTTGGGCACAGCCAGTCTACCTTTACACTGACGACGATGAGGTGGCAGGCGGCACGCAGCACGCAGGCTTAACCTAACTGTCATGGGTAAACGGTCAACTTCGGTCCGAAGTCGCTTACGTTACGGTACCGCAAAGGGCTACTCATTCTTGTGTTAATCGACAAGTTGGAATGAGTGTCCTGTAGTCCACTTGATTGATCATTGAAAGGTTTTTGTTCCTCCATTCTGTCACAAAACAAGCAGGCGGCAGGTCTGGTTCGACACTCAGACTTTCGCTCGAGCAGCCCTATTACAGTTCCTATCCTACTGCGCCCTACTCTGGCCCCAGGGTCTAACCCCTTGTCTGAAGGGCCTGGGAGGAATGTCGTATTGGCCGAGGTTCTATGGTAGAAATGGTGGAGATGAAATCTGAGGAATTAGTGAAATGAGTCAGTTTGATTTGGTAGTGCGTGGCGGCACAGTCATTGATGGAACCGGGACAGCTGCACGCAGTGCTGACGTCGCATTGCATGACGGTCGGGTTGCTGAGGTTGGCGTTGTTAGCGGTCGCGGGCATCAGGAAATAAGTGCAGTTGGGGCGCTGGTAACTCCAGGCTTTGTTGATATTCATACGCACTATGATGGCCAAGCGACTTGGTCGAACCGTATGTCACCGTCGAGTCATCACGGTGTGACGACCGTGGTTATGGGCAATTGTGGGGTGGGTTTTGCCCCGGTTCGTCCTAGTGACCATGAATTGCTGATCGAACTCATGGAGGGTGTTGAAGACATTCCGGGCGTTGCTTTGCACGAAGGTTTACCGTGGTCCTGGGAGTCATTTCCGGACTACATGGATTACCTCTCTACCCGCCAGTTTGATATGGACATTGGCGCGCAGATTCCACATGCAGCATTGCGCGTCTATGTGATGGGGCAGCGTGGTGCTGATCGCGAGCCTGCCACCCCAGAAGACATTGTCAGCATGCGAAACTTAACAGAGCAAGCGATGCAAGCGGGCGCTCTGGGTTTTACCAGCTCGAGAACATTGAATCACCGCTCATCGACCGGTGCGCCAACCCCGTCACTGCAAGCGGAAATAGATGAATTGCTTGGCGTCGCAGATGCGCTAAGAGCGAGCGGTCGCGGTGTTATTGAAATGATATCTGATTTCGTCGATCTAGATGATGAATTTAACCTGCTGCAGGAGATGGTGACCCGTTCAGGTCGCCCCATGTCTATCTCGTTGGCACAAGGCTTGAGTCCGAACGGATGGCGTAAAATTTTGTCGCGAATCGAAGGGGCCGTATCTTCAGGTCTAGTGATGCGTGGTCAAGTGGCACCCCGGCCAATTGGTATCCTCATGGGCCTCACCACAACTTTGACGCCTTTCACCACTCGCCCCTCCTACATGGAGGTATCGAAACTACCGATAGCCGAACGCATTGTGGCGTTGCGCGATCCAGAGCGAAAAGCGAGAATTTTGGCAGAAAAAACAGGGCCCGGATTCCAACGTCTTTACAAAATGATGCAAGGTGGCGGCAAAGTGTGGCTGATGACCGACCCACCCAACTACGAACCTGCGCCAGAGGACAGTTTCGCAGGTCTAGCACAAGCGAATGGGCAAGATGCGTGGTCCATGATTTATGACGCAATGCTCGGCAATGAAGGTAAAGCGATTTTGTATATGCCGTTTGCAAATTACGCGGATGACAACTTAGATTGCTGCCGGGAAATGATTCTTCACGACAACACCGTTATGGGTTTAGGTGATGGCGGTGCTCATGTGGGCACCATCTGTGATGCCAGCTTTATTACGACGCTGGTCACTCATTGGGGCCGAGATCGAACTCGCGGTGAGCAAATTGATTTGCCCACACTCATCAAGAGTCAAACCCACGATACCGCACGAGCAGTTGAGCTGAGTGATCGAGGAACGTTGGAAGTCGGCATGAAAGCGGATGTCAACGTCATCGATTTCGACAATCTGAGGGTAAACTCACCGGAAATTGTGCATGACTTACCCGCTGGCGGTGCGCGATTGCAACAGCGTGCAGATGGTTATCTGGCCACTGTTGTAAATGGTCATGTGACCTACGAAAATGCAGAGCCTACTGATGCGTTACCGGGACGATTGATCCGGCCTCAAGGCTAAGAGGCATGAGCGTGCCTCTGCGACACCTGACGGCGCTTGATCTCACCATCGCGCGTGCCGGATCTGCCTCCTAAGGTGAGCTGGTATCGTAATGTAACAACTAACCAGGCAGCACTTTCTGGTAATACGCCTGCACCTTTTTGGTATCACCTGACCGACCTAGTTCACGGATAAGCTCAAATTCCTTGCGGCTCTGTGCCAACAGCTTTTCGCGATCACTGTCCTGATAAACCAATCTTTTATAGCGTTTCAGGGTTTGCGCACGCAGCTCCGGTGGCCCTGTTAATGCCAGGCCTTCCTGAATACTCGCCAAGACAGTTGGCTCGAAGGTTTCTCCTTGTGCGAACACTTCCAGAACAAACCCCGCAGACTTGGCCTGCGCAGCACTAATTCGGTGGCCCAGATAAATTGCAGCGCTCGCCAGACTTCGACCAAGACGCTCTGGCATCAACAGTGTACTGCAGAATTCCGGTGCAACACCGGCCCGCGCAAATGGCGCCCAAAAGTAGGCTGAATCTGAGGCAAAAACCAGATCACAGTGCAACAGTGAACTAAATCCCTCCCCAATCGCCGGCCCATTAGCCGCACCGATTAGTGGCTTGTCAAACCGGATGAATGACTCGATGAATAGCACCGGTAACCAGGTTGCAACATCGTCTTCAAGCCGTTTTGGCAAGGAACGTTTGATTTTAGCAGTGAGCGATGAGTCATCCGGTTGCACCTGGTAAGCCAATGAAGGGTCATTCTCAAAATCCATTCCAGCGGAAAAAAATTTTCCGACAGAGGTTAGTAACACGGCCACAACTTCATCATCATCACTAGCTGCCGAGAGTACAGCCATGATTTCCACGTACATTTGGGAGTTTCGAGCATTCAGTTTCTCAGGACGACTTTGCCGAAGAATCAGAATGCCATTTCGTTTTTCGGTTTCTATTGTTTGATAGGCCACACTGCCATCCTCTTACCCCCGATCGGCTAACGCATGTCCTCAACGACAGTACGCCCGGCCATTATATATAGTACCGCTGAGATAATATTAAAGACGAGCACGCTCACCATCGCCCACCGGAGCGAATCCACCCCGAGATCGGTCGTCAAATTAATGGTGTCACTTAATATGCCAGTGATCTGTGGGCCAAGCCCCAGACCAATGATATTAAGAATGAATAACAAAATACTTGCCGCCAGTGCTCGCATTCTTAGCGGTACCAGGCTTTGGGTCATCGCAAAAGTTGGCGCAAGGTATCCGTGACCTAAAATATAAGCGACTGCATAAATCATTAACGCAATTTGGGGGTCATGATACAGATAGGTAAAGGCTGCGAAAGGAACATGCATTAGGGTCATGATGCCAGGCAACCACATATACCATCGTCGGTCTTTGTCACCCAGACGATCACACAGGTAACCAGCGCCAAATGTGCCGGCCATGCCAAAGAATCCAAGAACAAACAGCCAAGTGCCAATTTCACCGGTACCAAGTCCATGGCTTCGCTGAAACATCATGGGTATATAAAGCCCGATGCCGTTACCGACGAAGGCATGAAGGGCGCCGCCGATAGACATATACCGGAAGCTTCGCTTGGACCATAGC
>JABGVY010000016.1 GCA_018645845.1 Gammaproteobacteria bacterium
GACGCCGCCTCATGACTGCAGTTACCTGGATGGTAAACAGGCTATTACCTTATTCGCCGACCCACTCACGGAAATAGACAAGGATTTGTATTCGGCGTTGTCTGCAGTCGGTTTCAGGCGGAGCGGCAGCCACATTTACAGACCCTACTGCCAAACCTGCACAGCCTGCATTCCGGTAAGAATTCCGGTGGCCCAATTCACAGATAAACGAAGACATCGACGGACTCGTAAAAGGAATGGAACGCTTACCGTGACGAAGCATTCACCACGGGTCACTGAAGAATATTTCTCACTTTACGAAAAGTACATTACCGACAGACATTCAGATGGTGATATGTATCCGGCGTCAAGAGACCAGTTCCAGAGTTTTCTCGTAGACGGGCGTGCCGAGGCTAGTTTCTATGAGTTTCGCAACTCAGGACGCTTGTTAGCGGTTGCGGTTGCCGATGAACTCAATGATGGCCTTTCCGCTATCTATACATTCTTTGATACTGCTGAACAAAGCAGAGCACTTGGCGTCTTCTGTGTACTGTGGCTAATCGAGGAGGCTCGGGGCCAGAATCTTGAGTTCCTTTATCTTGGGTACTGGATCAAGCAATGCCAGAAGATGAACTACAAGATGGAATACAAACCCATTGAACTGTACGTCAACAATAGCTGGCTGGGCATAGACGGCTGATTTGCATTGGTGATGAGTAGGGGGCACAATGCTCGCCGTTCAAACCAACCCCCTGAGGAATAATGGCAAAGGAAGAACAAATACAGATGTCAGGCAAGGTCATTGATACCATGCCTAATACAATGTTTAGAGTAGAACTTGAAAACGGTCACGTCGTCACGGCGCACATCAGCGGCAAGATGCGAAAGAACTACATCAAGATCCTGACCGGCGATACGGTGAAAGTCGAACTCACACCGTATGACCTCTCAAAAGGCAGAATCACCTTCCGCGAATAGGCTCAGACCGTCTCTGGTTCCTCGATCTCGAGGGACAGGTCACCATCTTCTACCGTCACGTGCACCACGCCGCCTCCGCTCGATAGTTTCCCAAACAGGATATCTTCGGCCAAATCTTTTTTGATACGATTCTGGATGAGGCGCTGCATAGGTCTTGCGCCCATTTTTTCGTCATAGCCATTGTCCGCTAGCCATACACGCGCTTCCTCGGAAACCTCGAGTTGAACTTTCTTGTCGTCCAATTGTACCTGGATCTCGACCAGAAACTTGTCCACCACAGTCTTAATGACATCCTTGGATAGTGCAGCGAATGGGATAATGGCATCAAGCCTGTTCCTGAACTCGGGGGTAAACATTTTCTTGAGGACTTCCATACCATCTGTGGCGTGATCCTGAGTCTGAAACCCTATGGAATTCCGACTCATTTCCTGGGCCCCGGCATTGGTGGTCATGACAATGATTACGTTTCGGAAATCAGCTTTGCGCCCGTTGTTATCGGTCAAAGTGCCGTGGTCAAACACCTGGAGTAACAGGTTAAATACTTCCGGATGGGCTTTTTCGATTTCATCCAGAAGCAACACACAGTGCGGTTGCTTTGATATCGCTTCTGTTAGCTGCCCACCCTGGTCGTACCCAATGTATCCCGGAGGCGCACCAATCAACCTTGATACCGTGTGGCGCTCCATGTATTCAGACATGTCAAAGCGAACCAGGTCGATCCCCATAATATTGGCCAGTTGGCGACAGACCTCCGTTTTGCCCACACCGGTTGGACCACTGAACAGAAACGAACCAATGGGTTTACCCTCTTCTTTTAAACCTGCTCGAGATAGCTTGATCGCACTGGATAAGCTATTGATTGCAGGGTCCTGGCCGAAAATAACCATCTTAAGGTTCGTTTCAAGATCCCTCAGTGCTGATTTATCATTACTAGAAACGGTCTTTGGCGGTATCCGCGCAATCTTTGCGACTATTTGCTCTACGTCACCGACAGAAATCTGCTTTTTGCGACGACTCGGCGGTTGCAACTGCTGGTATGCCCCGGCCTCATCAATGACATCTATCGCCTTGTCAGGCATAAAGCGATCGTTAATGTATTTGTCGGCTAGTTCGGCAGCTACTCGCAGTGCACGATCAGTGTACTTAAGCTGGTGATGCTCTTCGAACCGAGTCTTCAGTCCTTTGAGAATTTTATAGGTATCTTCGACGTTAGGTTCATTGACATCGACTTTCTGGAACCGGCGAGACAAAGCTCTGTCCTTGTCAAAGATCCCCCTGTATTCCTGGTAAGTGGTCGAGCCAAGACAACGTATCTCGCCTGATGCAAGCAGTGGCTTGAGCAGATTCGACGCGTCCATCACACCACCGGATGCGGCTCCCGCACCAATGATCGTGTGAATCTCGTCAATAAATAGGATCTGGTGAGGTATCTCTTTCAGCTCATTTAACAGTGACTTCAGCCGCTTCTCAAAGTCACCCCGATACTTGGTGCCTGCGAGTAACGCACCAAGGTCAAGGGCATGAACGGTGCTTTCCTTGATGACATCGGGCACCTGCCCATCAACGATCAATTTAGCAAGACCTTCTGCGATTGCAGTCTTGCCAACGCCAGACTCGCCAACTAATAACGGGTTGTTTTTGCGTCGGCGAGATAGGGTTTGGACAACTCGTTCTACTTCTGAACTTCGACCTATAAGTGGGTCGATCAGCCCTTTTCTGGCTTGCTCGTTCAGATTGGTTGCGTAGGATTCAAGCGCACTCGCCTGCTTCTCGCCTTCTTCCTCTCCTTCTGAAATACCTTCTCCCGGTGTTTCAGATTCCTCACCCTCTTTACCCACGCCATGAGCGATGAAGTTAACAATGTCGATGCGATTGACATCCTGTTGCTTCAGCAGATAGACGGCATTACTTTCCTGCTCGCTAAAGATTGCAACCAGCACGTTTGCACCATCGACCTCTTTCTTGCCACTGGACTGGACATGAAAGACTGACCTCTGCAACACACGCTGGAACCCAAGTGTCGGCTGCGTTTCGCGATCATTCTCATTTTGTGGAATTAGCGGTGTTGTAGCCTCGAGGAACTCTTCCAGCTCTGCTCGAAGTTTTTCGATATCTGCACCACATGCACTGAGCACCGATACAGCAGAGGTGTTGTCCAATAAAGATAACAATAAGTGCTCGACAGACATCAGTTCATGACGCTTTTGCCTGGCATCCTTAAATGCCAAATTAAGGGTTACTTCGAGTTCTCTGCTTAGCATAGTAGGTAACACCTTCCTTTATTCATCATCATCTTCTACTGCTTCAATTTCAGAAATCAGCGGATGTTGGTTTTCCTGCGCGTACTGATTGACCTGCGCAGATTTAGTTTCTGCAATATCCCTGGGGAATATCCCACAGGTTGCTTTGCCTTGCGTGTGAACCGCAAGCATCACCTGGGTGGCTTTTTCTCTACCCAGCCCGAAAAACGATTGTAGCACTTCAACCACGAATTCCATCGGAGTGTAGTCGTCATTCAGTAAAACGACTCTATACAGCGGTGGTTTTTTTATCTTGGGTTCTACGGGAGCTACTAGAACCCCTGTATCTCTGTCAGGCCCAAGAGGATCTTCCTCACCACCGCTCGCTTTGATCATTAATGCAGTCACAGTTACTCTTTATAAGGTCTAAATATGGTTTATCAAGTGTCCTGGTCGAATTCTGCCAACCGTTCAACTTCTGTTCTGTTACCTTCTATTCTGTCAAAAGGCTACCGGTGCATTCTAACCAGAATCGGTCTCAGGAGAAACTTGACTAAAGCGTTATAGGCTAGAATTACCCTATTACTTTTGGCTTTCACAATTGCCTGCATCTAAGTCACTGTAAAAATAGAGAAAATAAGCCACTTGACGGAACCTTTTAAATACTCCTAAAGTGACTACAGGGAAACATTACTTTAGTCGTTGTTTTCATATGCTCAGTCAACTGAACCTCGCAGGTACAGGATTGAATCTGACTGGGTCCATGTCATGGCACTTGCTAACAGTAACGAGGTCACCACTATGCCTACGGGACAAGTTAAGTGGTTCAACAATGCCAAGGGATTTGGTTTCATACTCCCTGAAGATGAAAGTGAGGATTACTTTGTTCACTACTCATCAATTGTTATGGACGGTTATAAAACACTGAAAGCAGGACAAGCTGTCAGCTTCGAGATGATTGATGGGCCAAAAGGTACGCATGCGGTCAACGTCAGCCTTCTCGACCAGGGCAACGATGTCAGGCCAAACGAAGACGGGAATGAAAACTCTTCGGAATCCTCAGAGTAGTCGAATCAGGAATTCCGCTAAGGCGTAAGTGTGTCTGGCAATAACCTGATCCTTTTAAACAAACCATTTGGCGTCATCAGCCAGTTCTCGGGCGACTCTCCTAATCTTTCAGACTATGTTACCGAGAAAGGCTTCTACCCAGCAGGCAGGCTGGACAAGGATTCTGAGGGTCTTCTGTTGCTGACAAATGACGGTAAGCTTCAAAACAGGATCAGCGATCCACAATTTAAAATGGAAAAGACCTACTGGGCGCAGGTTGAAGGTGAAATCGATAATAGTGCTATCAAAAGACTCACCGAGGGCGTAAAGCTGAAAGACGGGCAGACCAAACCGGCAACAGCCTCGCGAATCGGGTGTCCTCTTCCAAAGAGAGTGCCCGACATCCGCGTACGCCTGTCCAAACCAACTAGCTGGCTTGAGTTGACGATACGTGAAGGAAAGAATCGTCAGGTCAGGAGAATGACCGCAGCCGTTGGCTTCCCCACGTTACGATTGTTTCGTCACCGAATTGGTCCGTGGACCCTGCGAGATCAAGCACCTGGAGCATACCGACAGGTACATATCAACTTTTAGATAATTCTTTTCCTAACTGAAGTTATCGAAACTATCCCCAGGCATCAGCTGCTGTCTCATCACTTTCTCGAGTGGTTAACCAGCGCTCCCCTTCCTGTGTTTTTTCTTTCTTCCAGAAAGTGGCGCGAGTTTTCAGATAATCCATCACAAAAGAGCAGGCGGCAAAGGCGTCTCCCCGATGCTGGCTGGCTACTCCAACGAATACAATTTCATCACCGGGATAGAGATCTCCTACACGATGGATAACCGTTGCCGCAATAACCTCCCACCTCCTCGCGGCCTCAACAATGATTTTGTCGAGTTCTCGTTCCGTCATCCCTGGATAGTGTTCAAGATGGAGCACCTGCACGGATTCGTCTTCATTGAGGTCACGAACGGTGCCGGTAAAAGTGACGACCGCGCCTACTTTTAAACTGACTGATCGAAGGTGGTCATATTCCGACCTTAGATCGAACGTTTCTTTCTGGACCTGAATCTTCTTTTCCATTCTAACCACCGGTTACCGGGGGAAAAAACGCCACTTCATCTCCATCGACAACAACGGCATCCTCGTTGATCATCTCATGGTTAACGGCGATTCGAATGTTTTCAGCAGTCAGTAGCTCAAGCCACTCAGACGAGTATCGTTTCGCCAGTTGCGAAATAAGGGTTGATACGCTGGAGGAACCGGAGACCTGCAGGTCAACTGAATCCACACCCAGCGCCTCACGCAAATTCGCAAAAAATACGATTTTGACTGTCACGCTGGCTTGACCCAGTCGCCAGATTTACCGCCAGATTTACTGTCCAGAACAATTTCAGAGATCACCATTCCCCGATCCACTGCTTTGCACATATCGTAAATGGTCAGTGCCGCTATTGACGCAGCCGTCAGAGCTTCCATTTCCACACCCGTTTTTGCAACAACCTTGCAACTTGTCGAGATGCGAATCTGACTGCTAGCTTCATCGCAATCAAAATTGACCTCTACCGAAGTCAGTGCAAGAGGGTGACACAAGGGAATCAAGTCGGAACATTTTTTGGCGGCCTGAATACCGGCTATGCGTGCGACCGCAAGTACATCACCTTTCTTCGCTTCCCCATTAAGCACCAGAGCAAGCGTTTCCGGCAGCATGGACACGATTGCCGATGCAAGGGCAACCCGCTCGGTCACATCTTTACCGCCGACATCGACCATTCGGGCCTGTCCCTGCTCGTCTACATGGGTCAGCTGATGACCAGGTGTTTTATTTGACATATTACTCGCTTCTTAAATGTTTCCGGGTCTGTAATCGACCCACTGAATTGGCCACAAAATATTACAGTTACTACTATTGTACAACGGAACGATAAGTTCTTGACGGCTTACGCTGTCACGGGGCCAGTTTCTTTTGCACAATTAGCGCTTAACCCAGCAACTGTATCACCATCGACGAACCCAACTGCTTGGTTCGGCAGGGTTCCAACCCTGATTTACTCAGATACCTGACAAGCGTCTCTATCCTAAGTCACAACCTGACCTGAAAATGGAGTAAAATGTCGCTTTATCAGCAACTCTTCTTTGTTACCTTAAGGCTGTCATGAAAGGAAACTCTTCACCCGACCCTGGCAATACCAGGGTTATTGTTGGCATGTCTGGCGGCGTCGATTCTTCCGTCACTGCCCTGCTTTGCATTGAAAAAGGTTACCAGGTAGAGGGCCTTTTCATGAAAAACTGGGATGAAGATGATGGGACTGAGTACTGCACCGCAATGGAAGATCTCGCAGATGCCAAAGCGGTCTGCCGGGAACTGGGCATTAAACTTCACGAGGCGAATTTCGCCGCGGAATACTGGGACAATGTCTTTTCCCACTTCCTTGAAGAGTATCGACTTGGCAGAACCCCTAATCCAGATGTGCTGTGCAATCGCGAAATAAAGTTTAATGTTTTCGCCCGGTATGCGGAAGTCCTCGGCGCTGACCTGGTCGCGACCGGTCACTATGCGCGGCTCGAAACGGTTAATGGTAACCTGCGCCTCATGAAAGCAGAAGACAGGAACAAAGATCAGAGTTACTTTCTGCAGTCGGTAACCCATGAACAGTTCAGCAACGTTATATTCCCACTGGGTGATTTGAACAAAGATCATGTAAGGGTCATCGCTCGAGAAAATGGCCTTCCGGTTCACTCCAAGAAAGATTCAACCGGGATCTGCTTTATCGGCGAGAGAAGGTTCAAGGATTTTCTGCAGACCTACTTACCAGCCAATCCCGGTGATATTGTTGATCTCGAAGATAAAGTGATCGGGCAGCATGACGGCCTGATGTATCACACACTCGGCCAGAGGCAGGGACTCAGGATCGGTGGCCTTAAAGGCAGTAAAGAACAACCGTGGTATGTGGCGGCTAAAGATCTGGACTCCAATCGATTGATCGTCGCGCAGGGTAACGATAACCCTGCCCTGTTTTGCTCGTCCATGAACCTTAAGGAAATTTCGTGGATTGGCAGGTCACCCGATTTACCATCTGAATTGTGCGTAAAGACCCGATACCGACAGGCGGACCAGTTGTGCCATATCGATTGCAATGATGCCGGCTACTTCGTTCGGTTCAGGGAACCACAGCGTGCAGTGACACCAGGCCAATGGGCATGCTTCTATGACGGAGACATATGCCTCGGCGGTGGCATCATCGTCGCAACGGATAATCCCTTATGAAATTGCAAAAAACAGAGGAGCGTGCCCTTGCTTTGGCCGGGCTGGTACAAAGTTGTTACCTGGTAGCGGGTATTGCACGTACCGGTATGGCGAGCCAGGATAACCTGGCGGGTTGCCTTGATAGTATTTTTGTCACAAATCCCGATGAAACCCTGGACGTCTACAAAGGTGGCAACGGTGTGCGGACAGGCCTTAGGCTGGTATCCGAGATCCTCGGCGAATTGAAAATTGGCGAACATGGGGAAACTATTCGTTACGTCATGGATGTACTGTCACTGGAGCAGCGCCTACGCCGGACACCTAAACTGATGAGGTCCCTGGGTGCAGGGATTAGTGCCATCCAGGAGCATCGGCATCTGAATGAACTTACCGTGACCGATGAAGACATCATTTTAAGGTTATCCCGGCTCTATGAAGAAACCGCAGGGACTGCACAACCCAGAATCCGAATCCAGGGACAGCAGAAACACCTGGGCAATACAATGAACACCTCACGAATCAGGGCGCTACTATTGGCTGCCATTCGCTCGGCGGTCCTTTGGCATCAACTGGATGGTCGACGAAGCCAATGGCTTTTGGGGCGTGGCAAGCTGCTGAGAGCAGTTGACCGGGTTTCAGAAATTGTTAGTTGAATCAATTTATTACCTATAAAATATTAATATGACACTAGAACTCACAGAACTCACAGCTATAAGCCCCATCGATGGCCGATACGCAAGGCACACGAGCCCACTGCGCGAACTACTCAGCGAATATGGACTCATTAGGTTTCGCGTACTGGTTGAACTCCGCTGGTTCCAGTGCCTGGCTTCTGAATCCGCCATTCCTGAGTTGCCACCGCTGAGCGAACAACAGTTCAACGCGATTGATGAACTCATCGATGGCTTCAATATTGATGATGCAAGACAGGTTAAAGCCATTGAGGCAACAACCAACCACGACGTTAAAGCGATCGAGTATCTCGTCAAAGAAAAATTGTCGACCGTCGATGGCCTGGCCCCTTATATAGAATTCGTGCACTTCGCCTGCACGTCAGAAGACATTAATAATCTTTCACATGGATTGATGCTTCAGGGCGCGATGCAATCTGCGATCGAGCCTGTGATGAAAGATGTTATCGACGCTATTGCCAGTCTAGCGAAACTACACGCCGCTACACCGATGCTTTCGAGAACGCATGGGCAAGTGGCGTCTCCTACGACAATGGGGAAAGAGCTGGCTAATGTCGTTGCCAGATTAAAGCGGCAACTGGCGACCGTACAGAACACCCCCCTTCTAGGTAAGATCAATGGTGCTGTCGGCAACTACAATGCACATGTATCAGCCTACCCCGATGTCGATTGGCTTTCCCTTAGCGAACAGTTCGTTACTCACCTGGGCCTGACATGGAATCCATACACAACCCAGATAGAACCGCACGACTACATTGCAGAGCTATTCCAGGCTATCTGTCGATTCAATACGATCCTTCTCGATTTTGACCGTGATATCTGGTCATACATCTCGATTGGCTACTTCAGGCAGAAGAAAGTCGAAGGAGAGACCGGGTCTTCAACAATGCCTCACAAAGTCAATCCGATTGACTTCGAAAATAGCGAAGGCAATCTCGGTCTCGCCAACGCCTTGCTAAGCCACCTCGCAGAGAAGCTGCCGGTATCTCGATGGCAAAGAGACCTGACTGATTCGACCGTCCTCAGGAATATCGGCGTCGGGTTGTCCTATAGCCCTATCGCTTACAGCTCTGCGCTCAAGGGCATTGGGAAACTAGAATTAAACGAGGCCGCACTGGCGAAGGACCTCGAGCAAAGCTGGGAAGTTCTTGCGGAACCTATCCAGACCATTATGCGCAAGCATGGCA
>JABGVY010000063.1 GCA_018645845.1 Gammaproteobacteria bacterium
AGGTTCCATTTCCCGCAATGTTATGACCACCGCATTTCATCGCTGTCAATAACTGGTAATGGTTCGCAAAATTAACAACCTCGATGACATCTGCGGCACTGGCGCACTGTGCTACCAAAGCCGGATACTTATCGATCGTCCTGTTACGGACCCGTCGCGCTATCTCGTAACCCTCACTGCCAGAAAAGAACAAATGTCCTTTGATACTCTTAGCTAATGCCGCAAGAACGAAGGCATCCAGCGTCACCTCACCACCCAAAATCGATACGGCGTTAACACTGGCCAGGCTCGATGGTTTACCACTGTAATATCGCCACACCGGATATGAGGCCGCTGCCGCAGCGCCCATCCCGGCATACAATAATGTTCTTCGCTTCATATCAACGGCCCAAATCAGGTGTGATCCAAAATCACTTTCATCCTTGCGTCATCACGCTCATCGAGCATTCGAATAGCCTGTTCAAGCTCCGAAAGCGGTAAGACGTGACTGATCATCGAATCCAGGTCGACAGTGCCGTCCAAGACGAAATCTATGCAGGCAGGATAGTCACTGGCCTTGGCAGCACGTGCATTAGTTACCGCCAGCTCTTTGAAATAGAGTTGGTAGAACGGCAAGCGGCCAGTTTCATCAGTATAAATTCCGAAAAGAAGCAGCTGTCCTCCTGGCCTTGCAAGCTCGATGGCTTGCTTGAGTGTTGCCATAGAACCAGCACAATCGATGACAACATCGGCACCTCGACCATCGGTCAGCTTGCGAATTTCATTTTCGACGCCCTCACTCGGCTCAAAGGTCTGATCGGCGCCAAGTTGTTCAGCCAAAGAACGCCGCACCGCACTACCAGTGATGCCAATCACCTGAGCGGCTCCACTCGCCTTGGCTAGCTGGACATGCAACTGCCCACTCACGCCCAGGCCAATCACGACAACTGTTTCTCCAGCCTGCATACCAGCAAGCTGCTGCGCATGGTGGCAGGTCGTCATCACCTGAATGAGCGGTGCGCAGTCATTGCTGATCTGCTCGGGCAATTGAAAAACAGCCTCCTGCGGAGCACTGACAAGCTCAGAGAAACCGCCATCAAGATCTCGGCCTAACAGGCCCCCATTAGGACAAAGGTTTTCCTGTCCTGCCCGACAATAGAAGCACTGACCGCAGTTCAACACGGGGTTTACGATGACACGATCGCCAACGCTATATCCTGGAACAGCATCAACCGCGGCGACGGATTCTACGATCCCAATCATTTCGTGGCCCATAATCCTGGGATAAGAAACCGGAATACCACCACGATAAATCTTTAGATCAGTACCACAGACGCCAGAATGCGTAACACGCACCAGCACTTCCTTTGCGGAGGCTGTGGCATCATCAACGACCGTCTCGACCAGGTCAGAAGGTGCTCGTAAAACCATGGCTTTCATAGAATTGGGGGGCTACTACTCTTTTACGAGAGAATGTTTTAGTTTATCATCTGATAAATAAGCTATCCAGTACCCTAAGCGATATTAAACTAATTGGAAACGTTCAATTGACTATTCACTTTCACAGTCTCATGGCATTTATTCACGTATTTCTATTCGTATACGCTATCGGCGGTGACGTCGCCGTCCATTACATCGGCAAGTACATCACCCGCTCCGAGTTAAGCCTGGAAGAACGCCTGCGCGTTCGTGACTTGCGGTTCATCGTTGACATGTCTGCCCGAAGCGCTCTTGTTCTATTGTTGGCCGTTGGATTCACCTTAGCGCAGGCCTATGGGTCGCCTGTTACAGGCATCTGGTTAGCGCTCTTATGGGTGGCGGACCTCGCCTGGCTGGCCCTGGTCTGGCTCGTGTATTTCAATAAAGGCACACCTAAAGGCGCGCGACTGCAAAGCCTCGATATGGGCATACGTTATTTTGTCATCGCAAGCATGCTAGCATTTGGCAGCTATTGCCTGATAACAGGCGAGCTTATCGCCAGTAACTGGCTCGCCCTTAAGATCGTTTTGTTCGCCGCTATCTTGGGCAATGGTGTCTGGATTCGCCACATCGCAGCACGCTGGCAGGCTGCGTTTGATTTGGTATTGTCTGGCGGGGATGATCGTATTCGAGGCGAAAAAATGATCCTCAAAATCAATGGCACAGCTAATCGGGCGGCTTTCCTGATCTGGCTACTGGTCGTTTTAATGGCCTTCCTGGGAGAAGTTAAACCGTTCTAGAGTTCGGAGTACAAAATTGCAAATTCAGATGAGCATTCAGCAATGACCGGCCCTTTCGGCTCACTACGCGACTATCTAAAGGCAGTAGACGAACTGGGTCAGGTTCTACATGTCGACAAGGTCGACCAGGATGCCTTTGAGGCAACTGGGTTCATGTATGCCCTGATTGACAAGGTGGGTTGGGGTGAGGCGCCGATAGTGTCATTTAACCAGGTCAAAACAGGTGGCCGTTGGATGGAGGGCCCCGTTATTGGCAACCCCTGGGGTCGGTGGCAGTACGAGCCAATGGCTTTCGGTGTTAATGCCCAGGGCACCAATCAACGTGAGCTTTATCGATCGACACTAGCAAAGCTGGAAACCCTGGTAGACGAAGAGGGCCAATGGCCGGCCGTGGAGCCAACCGAAATTAGTCCGGAAGATGCTCCCTGCAAAGAAGTGACTCTACTGGATGACGCGATCGATTTAACGCAGTTTCCCTTTCTGAAAACCAATCCTGCTGACGGTGGCCCATATATCAACACCGGCAACGTCATTCTCGAAGACCCTAAGTACGGTCGCAATGCCGGCACCTATCGGTGCCAAATCAAAGGACCGCGTAAAATTGGCGTTAATCCTGAGCGTAATCAGCACGGCTGGACATTCCTTATGGACATGAAGGACCGCGGTGAACCCTTCGCAAGGGCAGCCGTTGTACTTGGTGCAGATCCTATCGTGTTTGCCATGAGCAGTTCGAAAACCACCCGCCTCGGTCAGGATGAACTCAAAGTTGCCGGCGGCTTTCTTGGCCGACCTGTTGAAGTCGTCAAATGCGAAACCAGCGACCTGCGGGTGCCCGCCAACGTCGAAATGGTCATTGAAGGAGAGATCCCATTCGACTTCGAGCCAGAAGGACCATTCGGTGAAATGTACGGTTACATAGGGGAAATGAAATCTGAAAATTTTTTCATGAATGTTACGGCAGTAACCCACAGAAAAAACCCAATATTCATTAATAACTTTACCGGTATTCATCGTGGGTTTCTTACCTCTCCCCTGGAGATGACATCAAACTTGAATTACCGCAAGAAATTTCCCAGCGTTTTAAGCGTGCATTTCCCGCTTCAAACACCGGGATACTGTTTTATCCAGATAAAGAAAATGCGCCCCGGAGACGCCATCGAAATCGGTAGCGAGATTTCTAAAACATTAAAAATCGCGAAGATCGCTATCGTAGTGGATGAAGATGTCGATGTGCACAATTTCACTGAAGTGATGCACGCGGTCGGATCTCGCTGGCAACCACAACAAGCCACGCAGATTATAGCCGAGGCTGGTGCGATGGGTGGCGACCCGAGTTCACCGACACGGGGTTCCGGCAGCCGAATTGTTATCGATGCAACCCGAAAACAACCTGATGAAGGCGGTCCCGAAGTTTATGCGAAGATGAATCGAGAATGCTTACTGGCAGAAGCGCCAGACATTTTCACGCACATTGATGATAAATTCGGCGACCTCATCAACGGCTGGAAGTCCTAAGTCGCCGTCAAAAAATCCAGAATCGCGTCTACCCAGAGATCGGGCTCGTCACGAATGATGAA
>JABGVY010000294.1 GCA_018645845.1 Gammaproteobacteria bacterium
AATATTGTGACCGGGAAAACCGCAGAGATCGGAAAGGAGATGAGCGGCAACCCCATCATACGCAAACTGACTTTCACGGGCTCAACGCCGGTTGGCAAGCAGTTGATGGCGGAATGTGCAGCGACGGTAAAGCGAACATCAATGGAGTTGGGCGGCAACGCACCATTTATCGTTTTCGATGATGCGGATCTTGATTCTGCGGTTGAAGGTGCAATGGTCAGCAAGTACAGAAATGCCGGACAGACATGCGTTTGCGCTAATCGGCTGCTTATACAGGAAAGTGTTTACGATGCATTTACTGAGAAGCTGGCGGCTGCCGTGGCGAAGTTGAAAGTCGGAGACGGAATCAGTGAAGGTGTCACTATCGGCCCCCTGATTGATGAAACCGCTGCCAGCGATGTGATGGATTTCATTAAAGATGCGACCGACAAGGGGGCAACCGTTGTCGCAGGTGGCAGCCGGGCAGTGCAGGGAGGTTCATTTGTTGAACCGACGATCCTGACGAATGTCAGTGAAGACATGCGGGTGTTCAAAGAAGAGATTTTTGGCCCAGTTGCACCTTTGTTCAGCTTTAAGACAGAAGAAGACGCGATTCGCATGGCTAACAATACGGAAGTAGGGCTTGCGTCTTACTTTTATTCCCGTGACATAGGTCGTGTCTGGCGGGTTGCGGAAGCACTTGAGTACGGGATTGTGGGTATCAACGAAGGTCTCATCTCAAATGAGATGGCGCCCTTTGGTGGTGTCAAAGAGTCCGGTCAAGGTCGCGAAGGTTCCAAGTACGGGCTTGATGACTATCTAGAAATCAAATATATGTGTCTCGGAGGTCTTGACCAGTGATCGAATCAGGAGTTGATATGGCTCCTCGAGCACGGACTAACAGCGGTTAGTAACAGCACAGTGCCCAGGACTTTTTGACCGACTGGGTGAGCAATGAGCATCGAATGAATGCCAGTTAGTTCTTCGTCTTAGCCTCTGGCATTAAATGTTCACCGATAGACCTTTCGGGTATTACCGGGCATTACCAGGCATTACTGTTGCGCCCTTGCCAGACGGCGAAACACTGACCGCCGAATTAAACACGTCGTCTATCTCCTCTTAACACGCTCAATCAAAACTCGGCGTCTTCGTCAGGCTGACGTAGACAATTCTTTCGGACCACTTGTACGTTTCTTTTACCAGCTTGCAGTATTATGGAATACACAGCTGCCAACAAAAATAGTATCACCCCAAATGCTAAGTACATCGTTTCAGTCACTCTTTTTTGTTGTAATTTACGGTATAGGACCAAAAACAGATTAACCATTGATGACATTAATCAACTAGCTCATTCTCTCTCTGTAATCCCAGGAGGTGACCTGTACTGGCTTCAGCCTCAGGACATACTCTTCATCACTGCGGCCAATAAGCCATTTCGCGAGTCTGCTTTCAGTACCCCCTAAATAACGGGGCATCAAGGTGGTAAGTGTTTCTAACGCTTTATCCTTCGACAGCGTCACCACTGCCTTTCCTCTCACCCCATAGTAGGGTGGGTCATTGGGAGCAATTTCAAAAGAGCACTTCTGATTTGCCATGAGGTCTGAAACCAACTGACTTTTTTCGTGAGACACGCATAGCAGGTCGCCTTGTTGCTCGTCGAAGAGATACCAAACAGAGCATAATGTTGGATAACTATCTGTAGTTGTCGCTATGCGCATGGGTATCGTGGAACTTGCCAGAAACGAACGAACTTCTGATTCAGACCAGGCACTGGTTTTACTGAGATTCATAAGAAAAGGAACCTTGCACTTGACGATGGATTGGGTCACCACACTTTCTACGACCATGCCGGTAAGGGCAATGGGCTAGTGGCATGGCTTGCGGCGGGCTTTTAGCGAAACGCGGGGGCATTGTACCAGCTTTGACGATAGCAAATGGTGCCTTGTGCCTACTTGGCCCAAGAAAGTTAACCCGCCCAATTTCTGCGTCATTCATGCGGGCAGCGATCTGGGAAGTAAAGAACCCGCATCCTAGCGCGGCTCCAATGATCCGGATTTGTCTGTCGGTCGTAACATTGTCAATTAGTGCAGAGTGAACCGATGTTTAGTTTCTTTAGATCGTCCCCCGAGAAAAAAGTCCGCAAGCGATACCTCGCCAAGTTAGAAGAAGCGATGCAAGCGCAGCGCAACGGAAAAATTCGTGAGTATTCTTTTTTAACAGCCGAGGCAGAAGCGCTAAGGGAAGAGCTCGAAGCCTTGAACGGGGCACCACTGCGCTGATGTTCGAGCGTTAGGTGGCTTTTTTAATGACGAGGGGGTGACCCCTGAGAGGATCTGTCAAAAGGGGGCTCGTACATTCTTTGATAACGCTTGCCAGCCCACGCGTCGTAGGCGAGTCCGGCGATAAAACGAAGAACAGGCAGCCGTAGTAGGCGCCACATCCAACCCCATCGAGTTTCTTCCCACGCAGCAATATTTGCCTCGATTCCAACCTTGAAATTGCCATCGGCAGTCTGCAAGTGCAGGGTCTTGAGCATTCGATGTTTCGTGACGTCATCCAGGTCTAGTTGATGGATATCTTTAAGTGCTAGATGGTCAGGCTTGTGTGCGGCAAGACGCGTCATTTCCGCGTTGCACAATGGACATCGACCGTCGTAGTAGAGCGTATCATTATCGCGGTTCATGACCTTTTCTCCCCAGGGACGATAAACCTTGCCTGAATATGGCGGCTTTTTTCTCGCAGCTCGTGCACCAACTCTCTGACAGCCTGGGGCGCCATTAAGAGGGAGGGAGTGACGATGAGAGTGAGTAGCGTTGCAAAGCTAAGGCCGGATACGATCGCCGATGCCAGCTGCACCCAGTAAGACGCTACCGGGCCTCCCACTTCTACTTCGCGACCAATCAGGTCAATTGAAACACCTGCGGCCATGGGCAGCAGCCCAAAGCCTGTCGTGAAGGTTGTAAGAAACACGGGCCTGAGCCTTTGACACCCTGTCGTGATAATCACCCTGCGTAAGTCCCAGCGAGGGTTCTCGCGGCGCAAATAGTTAAAGGTGTCGATTAGCACGATATTGTTGTTAACGATAATCCCCGCAAGCGCCACAATCCCAATGCCTG
This sequence comes from Gammaproteobacteria bacterium, assembly GCA_018645845.1. GTDB lineage: Bacteria > Pseudomonadota > Gammaproteobacteria > Pseudomonadales > Azotimanducaceae > UBA9659. Next base: position 3,096 of record JABGVY010000294.1, read on the forward strand.
TCATAATGGCGCTGAAAGCGTAGCCAGTGATCAAAAGACCGAGCAACACACCGACCGTCGACATGACGACCGCAGAAAGAACGAGTAGCGCTTGATAGAAACTATTGAACTGTGTCACAAGCAGAATGCCCATCAGGATCAATGACAACGTAAAGGCCACGCCGATGAACTGACCGACCGCTTTCTGTTCTTCGTTGGCCCCACGGAAAATGATATCCACGGAAGGGTCAACGTCTTGTGACGATAGCCAACCACGAATTTCATCGACCTTGTCATTCGCCAGGACCCCTGGGGCAGGGTTCGCTCTGACATACATCACGCGAGTGCCATTCTGCCTGAAAATAGTTGAGACCTTGGGTTTTGCTTCTCGCTCAACAAAACTAGATATCGGTACTTGGCCGCTTTCGGTGCTGACTCTTAACTGGTCGAGATGGGAAATCCCGCGGTATTGCTCAGGATAGCGAACGCGAATATCGACTTCGTCCTCGACGTCATCGGGTCGGTATTTCCCAACTAAGATACCGTTGGTTATTAGCTGTATGGCTGCGCCGACGCTTGAGACATCTGCCCCTGACATTGCTGCTTTCGCGCGATCTACCTTGACCTGCCATTCAATGCCCGGCACCGGTGACGTATCATCAACGGCAACCAGCCCCTCCATGGACTTAAGGTGAGAACTTAGGTTCCGCGCCTCCTTTGCTAGCGCGTCTAGATCCGGCCCGCTCAGCTGTATCTGAATCTCTTTGCCCACCGGCGGGCCCATCTGCTGTGGCCGCATCTCTGCTCGAACGCCAGGGATATCCTGGATCGCATCCTCGTAGGCCTGTTCCAGTTCATGTCCGTTGAGCGATCGTTCCCTTCTGTCCGTCATCTGGATGAACATGCTGCCGACACGATCGGGTGTGGTACCCCCTGAACCGAAGCTGAGACCGCCTTGGCCGCTCCGGGTGTAAAGGCTTGTTATATCGCCAACGGCCAGCACCCGTTTTTCGACGTCAGTAACAATATCTCGCAACTCTTCAGCAGAATAATTACCCCGTGCACTGACATTGACGCCGGTGAAATTGGGCTCAACATCCACGAAAAACTGGGAACCATTACCGGCAACACTGTACAACTGCACAACGCTGAACATTGTGACGAGTGTAATACCGATCACCAAGAGCGGCCTGTTAGTGCTGAAACTGAGAATCTTGGCGTACAGACCGACCACGCCTCCGATCTCCGGGAACCGCCCTTGATCAACAAGCAGTGTCGAGCCGGCGTTCTCGTTATCCTGTTTCCTTGAAAGAATAGCGCCCAGGACTGGAGCGAAAAATAATGCGTACACAAGTG
>JABGVY010000015.1 GCA_018645845.1 Gammaproteobacteria bacterium
GTTCAACGTGGTAACCGTCGTCGGTAGCCATCCAGCGACCCTGGATCTCGGGTGCTTCGCGTAATGATCTACCGGTAGACGTCACCTCAACCACCGTTAACTCTCCAGGCTGGTGGACCGAGATGGCATAGCGATGAAACCGTTTTTGCAAGTCCAATAATGAAAGCTGTATGTGGTCGTTACGGTGGACACTCAGGCCACCGAGTTTCCTATAAACCACGAAATCATCACGAACGTCGTAGTGTAGATAAAGAAACGCTTCATCGTTCCCAACCGCCAGTTCATAACTCAGCGAATCACTGCTGTAGGGTACGTGGATCTCTAGTAGGTGTTCAGGCCCCAGGCTCAGCACTTTTGGCTCGCGCCAGTCGGACAACCTTCCATCCAGGACAACTTCACTGTCTATTGGTTCGCTGCGATAAATCGCCGCATCATCCCTGTCCTGCGCAAACGCCAGGAACCTTTCATCATCTGCCAGCATCAGGGCAAGTGCCCGCGCATGCACCGCCAGAGCCGCCTCCTGATTTAACCTGATTTCGTCCTGCCAGGTCTCCGTCCAGTACATCAGACCAATAAAAAGAGCCAGCCCAAATAAAGGAAAACTCCAGAGCAACCCTATCGGCATTCGATTCATTGGTGGTTGTTCCACCGGTCAGCCAGCAGATCCAGCCCATTACAGTCATTGGCCATCCAAAGCATCATAAGGTCACTGCGCCTGAAATTTCAATGAACATCTACAATTACCATCCAAGATCGAATTTCGAAAAAAAAGCGGATTCTTTACTCTATCCTCGCTCTTTGCTCTATCAACAGTTTAATCGTTATCACTTGTGTGTTTCATGTTCATCACTTTTTTAAAGAGGCCACTAGCCCCTCGAAAACGCCGAACCATGGCAGAAAAAAAACGGCCAGTAAAACAATGTTTCCGCGAAATGGTATTCCGAAAGTAAGTTCAACACTTAGTTGAAAAGCGATCAGCCCAAGACCGATCACCGGCCGTAGATGAGGTATTAGCGCTAACAGGGCAAACGACTGAACAATCGTTACCCCACGTTGAAGCAGATGCGCGTTTTCTCGATCAGAAAGAATGAACTCTGTGAGTATAAAATCCGGTTTCCCCATCATTGATACCCACAATTGGAGTGAAAGACCCTCTCCCCAGTTGAAACCCGCGGCGAGGAACTTGCTGACGCCACCATAATTATAGAGCAGGGCGATACTGAGGACACTCCCAAGATAGACCCATCGAGGGTACAAATTAGGATTTAGCCAAAATTTCTTGTTGACGATAGACGCAGCAATGTCGTCTCGATAAAACAAATACCATAGTGCGTAGTAGAGGAGTACCCAGTTAGGAACAATAAACTTATGCCTAAACCATGGAAGGTTTTCCCAAAAGATACTAACGAGTATCGTATAGCTCAGGACGCATACCCACGGCGCTATCGCTGTGAGAGGCTGAACAATCCAGATTCTGGTTCGACCAAGAAAAGGAAGGACGCTCCAAGCAGCCGCTGACACAAAAAAAACTTTCTTAAAGAAGCCCAAAGCGTAAGGCTGGTCAAAAAATTGTTCGGGAACGATATATCCAAGTAAAGACACTGTCGTGCCCTTCGGGTAACTTTGGAAAGTAAGGTGTGCGTCTCCAACGATATAGATACACACAGCAATGAGAATCCACAAACTCAGTTGGCCAAATAATGGCGGAGCGGTATCGCCCAGGCTATTGAGTCTTCGGTTGAACTGATCCCGCATGCTCATGGGCGAGTATTTGCAGGGTTCATTATCTTAAAGCTCTTTCTCTGTGTGATACCTACCTGATGTTTATCCCTCGGACCCAGCACAGACTGAATAACCGTGACGTAAGGTAAGTCAGTCATGTTCAGTAGCCTTGACTGAACATGGCGAGTTAATTCTTGCTCCGAAGCAATATTGCCATAAGGTGCAGAACCTGTTTGTTGAATGGTGGCTGGCAAGGCTCTTCCGTACCCATATCTACCCATTGTCATCAACGGAGGGTCGTGAGGGTTGTTGATTTGAAGCCCGAACGAACGCGCGCCGAGTGTTTCACCGGCCGGAGTCACTACTTCATAAGTTGCTACTTGATGAAGAGGATAGGCAAACATGGTCGCGGCTGAAAAAGGATAAAGCTCACCTACAAAAATGGGCACACCTGCTTGTAAACCAACGATGGCTAACAGGCATTTGAACTGTTTTGTGCGGCGAAACGCCCGAACGCAAGCGTTGTTATCTTCAGCTTCTTTAGCGTTGAACCTGGGTCCGAAATAGATAATTTTTTTAATGACTAATATTATGGAAGCAGGACTCATTAGACCTAACAGAAACCACCAAACTTTTTTCATACGTGGTTTACCTCTGCTTTTGGAATACCGTCGCACGATGCGTTTCGATCAGCGGAATAACTGCTGATGTTACTGAACATGAACCGCTGACCGACTCTTAGGCATGATTCGTGTAAGAAGTCTCTATGACACGGGACCATACGCAGCCCATTACAGTCACTAACCATCCCCTTCGAAATACTACCCCAAGGACTTCTTTTCGCAAAAGTTCCCAGTCTAGATGCTTTTTAAAATCCACGACAAATGCAGTTTAAACTTACTGCCCTGCAATACTTCAGCCACTCGCCCCTGCCAATTTGGCTTGGCCGTGCACCGCAAAACAAACGAAGGTATGTTTCGTTTTTTCTATTCTCTTTCGATAAGGCGTAGATAGCAAACAACGATATTCAAGTGCAATTCCAAGGTTATCGGCTTTCCATTCCTTGTAAGTCTGTCCCGTTCCCTTTCCTTTTCGCGCGACAGGCCCCAAGTCGCACCGCTTCAACATTCAGCCTGATCACCGAAGAGACTTGCTTGCCATGGATTGCTATCAGGCTCGACCGGGCAGGTGCATAGTCTCAGGTAAGGTTGGCTGGTAATGTGGGAAAGGGTTAGGCGCGTGTATGTGATCCGCGATACTTTAGTAATCTCGAAAAGATGCGGTTTGCTATACCTATCTACTGCCGATATTCCGATAAGATACTGCGCATGAAACTGATACATGATCGAGAAAAGCCGCGGCGTACTAATCGGGTGAGAGACTTTGGCGAGCAATTGGCGATCAAACTCCTCACGGCAGCTGGATTCACAGCGATCCTAGACTTAAACGAGAAGCAGCCTAACTACCCATTTGCGGATCTCTATGCAGACCGCCATGAGGACGCGATAGCCGCCTGGCTGACGATTCCTAACAAAAACCAATCGGAAAACGCACTTGATTGCTTTTGCCGTGTCATCGCTTTCGCCATGCCGCAACGCATGAAACCGGAGAAATAATGCACCAGGGAACAACAATCGACTGGCGAGCGTCACTTGATGCAGCCTGGACAAAGAGAAGTTCGCTTTGGCAAAACCCGCAAATTGACTGCTTTCGAGTCTTTCATGGCTACGAGGAAGGATCCCGAGGAACCGTCATCGAAAAATTCAATGACGCAGCCGTGATCGACTATAAAACCGATATCCGAGACGACTTACCTCACATAAAAACGGTGCTTTTAGACCTGTTTCCCTTCAAGAATATTATCGCAAAAGGCCACCAATCGCTGGGCTTAAGCCTTAAAGAGCGCACCCATGTTCTTCACGGGAATGACGCCCTGGCGACCTGTCACGAACATGAGCTGAAATTCTCAGTCAAACTGGACGCTCCGCATAACCCGGGCCTGTATCTGGATGCTCGAGACGCTCGCCAATGGATAGTCAACAACAGCGCGGATCGCCGAATTCTTAATTTGTTTGCATTCACCGGAAGCCTTGGACTAAGCGCCGCACACGGTAAGGCAACGGAGGTGATTCATCTTGATCGATCAAAAGAGCTATTACCCAGAATTCAAGAAAACTACCGGATCAATGGCGTGCAATTTGAGGCCCGAAACTTTCTAAGAGGAGATATTTACAAACACCTTCCGAGAGCGATAAAAGCGGGTAAAAGATTTGATGGCATCATCCTGGATCCCCCGCCCAAGGTTTACCAATCACCCTACGCAAAGCACAAGCCTAGTGGTCAGGACTTTTCTGCACTCATCAAGTATTGTGCCCAGTTACTGAACCCCGGAGGCTGGGTTTTGGGGATGCTTCATCGCTTCGATTTTTCGTGGGATGATTTTGAGGATCAAGTAACGCAAGCGTCCAATGGGCTTCTGCTGCCTGAGTCTCGCTTAACCAGCGGTATTGATTTCCCTGAAAGCCTGCCGGACAAAAAACTGCGAGTCTCAACCTTTATTACGCCTTAAACAACAAAAGACAGGCGCTTAGCCCCTGCTCTCAACCGTGCCCTGTTGTTATAGCTCTCAAAACCAAGCACGCCCCTGAACAGATTCAAGGTACCGTTAACATCAACGCCATAATGCAGGCTGTGATCAATCCGGCCTCCTGTAAAACAGTAGACCATTGTCTATTCAGACATTAACCATCCTTTACCGAAAAACGACCCCATGGACTTCCTTTCGTAAAACCAATCAAAATTCTCAGGTAACTATCACGTTGCCATTGTCGGCCAACGATAATCGTTGTTCCGCGAGCCAACTGCTCCGGGGGGAAACTAACGCCTGCGGTACACCCCACTTAGCTGATGAAATGACGCCCACAAATCGTCCATTGCCGGGCAAACTGGACGATGTTCCAACAGCTCAAACTATAGGTTGCCCTCTTGGATTTCGAAAAGGTGTGGCGGAAAAAACTGGTCGTTCCGAAAACTTCTGTGGTGGTTTATGACGGTATACTTACTACAAATGAAGAGACTAGTGTTCACGATAACAAGCGTACTATTTGTCACCTTTCTGGCAGCACCGGGTTTGGGGGCGGGTTGGGCCTGGGATATTGGTAACGGTATGGGATTCGTCGCTTTCTCCGGGCTCTTATACCTGAGTAAAATCGGCGGGTCA
>JABGVY010000248.1 GCA_018645845.1 Gammaproteobacteria bacterium
AATTCTCTTGAGGCAGTCACCCGACTCCGTTGGTGGTAGTCGGTAGAAAGTTCTGCGCCCCAGGCTCGGTGGGGTAACGCGATAATCGTACTGCCCAGAAAAAACAAAGTAAGGTGAACGAGGAAATACCAGATTCCTACATCCTCGGGGGGAATAAACAGACGATAAACGCCATACATCATGACCGGCATGCCAACCAACAACCATGGCTTGCGCCGGCCAAACCTTGTTTGCCAACGATCTGAAATCTCACCCATTAGCGGATCAGTCAGCACGTCTGTAAACCTTGCTAACATCAATATTGTGCCGACTGTAGCCAGGCTGATCCCCAGACCACCTGAATAGTGTGCCGGAATCCAGATAGCTAAGGGATAACCAATCACCGCGAGAGGAATCCCAATACTGCCATGGGCATAGATTGCGCTTCTGCTTAATGGTTGAACTTCGCTTGTTATCGTCTCACTCATATATCAACACCATTCACTAACGCCATTATGCCAACCATTCAGCTTTGTGAGTGCCGAGAGGAGAAGATGGCTGCTTCCAGCAAGGCGATGTCTCCGACATCGCCAAGATTGGCCCAAGATGCTTCATTACACCATAGGGCGTATCTGTTGTCAGAGTGATATCAGCAATCAAATCCGGACTTATTTCCATCCCCTCCTCCAAGTAGTCTACCCGGCGCTGCCGCTGCACAAACATAGCAGATTGGCACAAGGACGCTTTCACGTGATATGAGCCACCTTCGCGCGCGCGCATTCCCATCGCTAACAAGGTACCGTAGGCCGCCAGATAACCAGTGGTGTAATCGCATACCGCTGCGGGCAGCAACTGCGGTCTGTCGTCACCTTGCTCAGCAGCAATGCCCGTCACGGTTTGGGCCAGTTGTTCCCAACCAGCACGATCTGCCCACGGTCCACTAAACCCGTAACAGTTCATAGAGGTGTAGATCAACCCTGGGCGTAACTCTGCTAGCGCCTCAGGTGTCAAACCTAACTTCGCCATAACACCGGGACGATAACCCTGAGAAAACACATCCGCATCTTGAACTAATTCAAGCAATTTTGATCTCTGCTCTGAAATATTCAAATCAAGATAGGTCGTCCGTTTGCCATGACTCGTGTCCATCACAAAATACTCTGTCTGTGGAAGATCCTTCGATGTCACCATAAGAACGTCAGCACCATGTTCGGCTAACGTTCTGGCGCAGGTTGGGCCCGCGAGTATTCGGGTTAGATCCAGGACCCTAACCGACGCCAGCGGTGCAGGCTTGACGCCTCGTGGTATAGGCTCAGGATCACTATCGGCGATTTTTTCAATCTCAATAACAGGTTTAAGTTGTAAGCTCTCTCCCTGTGGATGCGCTAACCACTCTGTTTCGGTTCTAACCATCGCGCCACAACCCTCTGCTTGAGCAATAGCATCTTCTAGCGCTCTTGCGTCCCACTTGCTCACAGCTTCAACAACTGAGTTCAATTCATAGTCACATTCAAGTATTTTGAGGACTCGCTCTGCTAGATGAGGCAGTCCCATATGTGGTAAAAAATAACGACCGTCCTTTGTCAAGTGAGGAGTAGAGATAGCCTGACGACTTTTCTGGAGCGCGAAGGCCCGATTAGCCTGCTCAAAAGAGACTGAGAGATACTGATAACTTTTCAGGGCGGCGGCCGCGTACTCAGTCTTGGTACTGAGAGTTTGTCTTCTTCCGACACTCATTTCCCACAGATCATTTACAGCGACGCCAATGGCAAGTTGGATATCCGCCGCGGTGTTGCCTAGGCTGAATCTACTCGACAAAACCGGATCTGTTCCGGTCAACGTAATCGACTCTGAGGGCGCAACCAAGTTTCTGATTCCCATGAGTTCTTCGAATGCTGCCATTTTATTATCCCGCAAAAAAACCTCTGCTCACAGCAAACTACACGCATCGGGCCCCGTCAGTCAAAAATGGTTTCACTTGACCTCGGATAAAAAGATCAATTACCTTGTCGGTATCACGGATCAAATACAGGATACACAATGAAAATTGGGCTATTTGCTACATTCATGTCTCCGGTCGCAACGCCGCAAATGATTGCCAGTTTTGCCAGAGACGCTGAGTCGATCGGCATCGAATCACTCTGGTTAGGGGAGCACGTTGTGTTGTTCGATGAAATGGAATTTCCATACCCTGGTAGCAAAGACGGCAAGATACCCGTGCCTGCCGGCGGGGGCATGCTAGATACAGTTGCCAGCATCGGCTACATGGCAAGTCAGACGGAAACGCTAAGGTTTGGTACGGGAATTACACTCGTACCTCAGCGGAACCCAATCTACACAGCGAAAGAGTTTTCAACCCTCGATTGGTTAACGAATGGTAGAATTGATTTTGGTGTCGGTGTCGGTTGGTGCAAGGAAGAAGTGATCGCGTGCGGATATAGCTGGGAAGACCGTGGCTCACGTTGCGATGAGTTTCTTGAAGTCATAAAGAACCTTTGGACACAGGAAATAGCCTCCTATGAAGGCGAACATATCTCGTTGCCGCCCTGTCGTCTAGACCCAAAGCCCGTC
>JABGVY010000014.1 GCA_018645845.1 Gammaproteobacteria bacterium
TATAAAAAAAGCTTCAATTAACGACATTAACAACACCGTTATCACAACGATCGGCACTGCCTGATAGAACTGGCTCAAAAAGCCTGAGACCAATCCCAGCGGCGCGAAGGCCGCCATTGTCGTCAGTACTCCAACCGTGACAGGCGCTGCCACACCGCTGATGCCCTTGCGCGCCGCTTCAATGCCTTTCAGGCCCGCTTCCTGTTCCGCGATGATGTTTTCTCCAACCACAACGGCATCGTCCACAACGATGCCCAGGACAATGACCAATGCCAGGAGCGTAAAAAACGTGAAATTGACCCCAAAGAAGTCAAAGAAAATAAACGCACCGAAAAAGGTAATCGGCACGCCCATGGCGACCCACGTAGCGAGTCGCAAGTCCAGCATAAGCACCAGAAAAAGAAAGACCAGGATAAAACCGAGTATCCCGTTTCGGATCATGATACTCAGGTAATTCTTTGTGGTCTCTGTGGCATCATCCCAGATATCAATTTCTATCCCCTTGGGTGGCGAGTAAGTTGCGAGCCGTGTACGGATATCTTGCGCGATGGCGATCGCGTCTTCGGAGTCTGATTTCTGAATCTTGAGAAACAGGCTCTTTTTACCATTGAATTCATGAATCAGTTCATCTTCTGTAAAGCCGTCCTTTATCTGAGCAATATCCTTCAACCTGAGCAAAGACCCATTGGGCAACGCCTTAACGATAATGTCTTCGAACTCTTCGCCGCTGTAACTCTTCTTGTTAGTACGTAAAAGCAAGTCACCGGCTTTGGTACGTATTTCACCCGAGGATAAGTTGAGCGAAGAATCTCTCACCGCACCGGCGATATCATTTATGGACAGACCGTAACTGCGAAGATTCTCTTGTTTGACTTCGATAGAGATTTCGTAATCCTTTGCACCGAACAGCGAAACCAGCGAGACAGAGGGTATCGACAATAGCTCCTGCTCGATGAGCTCAGCTCCTTGCCTGAGCTCCAGGTCCGACAGATCCGAGGAAACGACCAGGGTCATAACGTCCCCTACGGTTTCCAGGCGGACAATGTCGGGCTCTTCCGCGCGCCTTGGCGGAAAGTCAGACAGCCGTTTCACCGCCATTTCTATATCATCTCTAACCTTCGCCTGGTCGACGAAATCCTTCAGTTCCACGGAGACCGCACCGGAATTCTCATAGGCGCGGGAAGTAACGCGTTTTACCCCGTCTATCCCGATGACAGCTTCTTCAATCCTTCGCGTGATGCTCTCTTCTACCTCTGAAGGAGTGGCGCCAGGATACGGGACGGTAATGTTAATTTGCCCCAGGTCCAGGGTCGGGAACGTCTGGGAGGTAATAGACGAGGCGGCGACGAATCCGCCGATCAGCATGATGGACATCAATACATTGGCCGCAACAGGGTTGCCTGCAAAGTACTCTTGGAACCTCCCAATCACAGGAGTTTTTGAATCACTCAGGTCTTCTTCCATCAGTCAGACTCAGTCGTCACGATCATGCCTTCCTTCGCTCCGGGTACCGTCCCGAGCACCACACCGTCCGCCGAATCGAAACTTTCGACGATCACCCCTGAGGTCTGACGATTGATGAATCTGGGTTGCGACCGTTTTAGCTGGTTGCCGCTAACGACCCAAACTGACTCATTGATCTGTTCTGCGGCTTCCGGCAGAAGCATTGTGTTCTCGAGACGTGGGCCCTCGACAACAACATTAAAAAACGTGCCTGGGTAGACGTCGGTCGCATTGTCGAGCGCCAGGTATAGCTGTGCGAATCGCGTTCTTTCGTCTAGGTTCGGTGACACTCGAGCGACGGTAGCCTGCAACTGGAAGCCCGCCAGACTGACGCTGGCTCGCCTGCCTATCGCAGGTTGCAGAATTGACAGATCGCTAGGCGAAATTGGCACTAACGCTTCAATAGACGCCACATCAAAGACTTCACCAAACGTTTGGCCTTGGTTCAGAAACTGACCAACTTCCGCCTGTGAGTCGACGACTCTGCCGTCAAATGGCAGTGAAAAATCTGTGCGCATTAAATCCAATAGCGCGATCTGCTCACGCGCTGATGCAGCAGCTATCTGTGCTTTTGCTTGATCCACCTGGGGTGTTTTGGCAACCAGTGGCGGCACATTCTTTTCCGGATGAAGAATGGCATAGTTTGCGATGGCTGCCTCACTTTCCGCCTTCGCGAGCTGGTAATTAGACTCCGCAGCAAGACGATCTGCTTCAGCCTGGGCGACCGCCAGTTCAAAGTCCCTCGGGTCGATCCTCAGAAGGCTTTGGCCGGCACGAAAACTACCGCCTTTCCTGAATGTTTCAGAAACCCAGACAACACGACCACTTAACTGCAATACCAGGTCAATTGAATTTCTTACGACAACGGATCCCGTGCCTCTAACTTCCACGAAATGATCTTGAGGTTTTATCTGAGCCACTGAAACGTAGACCGCTCCA
>JABGVY010000013.1 GCA_018645845.1 Gammaproteobacteria bacterium
ACTGTCTGTAGGCTAGTAGGTCAGTGGCCACTCAGACGTTGACCAATTTCTGCCGAAAAGCTACCACCCTGACTTTCTGAGATGAAAGAAAGCGTGATCAAGATACTTTGGCAATCTGGGGAATAGGTGGTTTAAAGTACCTATCTACCAGCGCACTGAACACTTCGGTGACGGTCGCATTCGGCCAGCGTCTGGATTCGAGGGGCAAATCACCAAGTTTTCAACCGTTGAGCCAAAATTTTCGATCACACAACACATGTTCAGATGGGCTAACGGGGACGGCAGCTAACCGGCTGGAATCAGGATACTTTTCTCAGGGTGGGAAAAGCGTGGTTATTCTTCCTAACCTCAGCTAGTCCGTGCGGTGACGAGCGTTCTACCGAGGGACGAGAGGCTGGTGCGGGAAGGGACTATAATGGTGCTTGATTATACGGGGATGGATAAACCTGATTGTTGAATCGTCAGGGTAAAAGTAGTCCTGAATAAAATGCTGATTCGATACTCAGACTTTCGATCCTCATCCTCCCAACGCCGCAGATCACCATTTCATTGCGGAGCGAGCAGCGGTGCGACCCTTGCCCTCCAGAGCTCATCGATAAACGCCATCTTCCGTGCACGGATGCCATCTTTTTGCACCGTGTTATCTTCAAAGACAATCCAGCGAACCGGTTCAGACTCGGCCGCAGCTGGCCATGACACTAGCCCCTTACCATTTGGATTTCCGGTCTTCATAAAATTGAAAAAGTAATCGCGCATGGCCGCAGCGACCGGCAGATCGAACTTGCTCCACATGGTTACCTGGTCCGCAGCATGAGCAGCCCCAGGAACTTCAGCTCGCAGCTCGGGAGGAACGTAATCGAACATAAAGAGGTAGCCGGAGCGCTCCACATTATCCATGCTACGCGTCATATTCTGGGCCGAGTATAGATAGCGAAAATCGCCAAAGAAACGAGTGAAACCCTGCTCCTCGCTGACCGAGAAATCACCGGCCCAGAGCTTACGCATACGGTCGGCTTGGCCGTCCGTCATGCCGATAAGATCTTCTCGGCTTACACCGGATATAACGAAACTGTCGCCACCGTCGTAGCTCGCTCCACCGCTCATATATGGGACGGGGCGCTGCTTTCCTTGGGCAAAAATAACAGCCGCCTCCTCGGTCTGAGTGATTCCATCAATGATCGGCATAGTGAAACCTCTGACCGCATCAACCCACTGCTTCGCTGTCGTCGCATAGAGATCTTTGCGCGTCACTTCATCAGCCGGTTTGCCTGTCACTTCGCTGGCTAATTCAAGCCCCATGGCTTCAGCGCTTGGCGCATCCGCGAGCGCAACAACGTTACTTGTGCGCGGCTGTCGTGCCCAGGTACCATAACCGCTCTGTGAAATGGCGCCAGCAATAAGGCCCTTGGTGTCAGGCGAAGCCATCAGCATGTTCACCGACATTGCTCCAGCGGAGACTCCAATAATCGTCACCTTTTTCGGGTCACCGCCAAAGGCGGCGATGTTTCGGTTTACCCAGCGCAGCGCAGCCGTCTGGTCCATAAGACCGAAGTTAACACCCCGCCCCCCGTCGAGCTCGGGATGCGCTAAGAAGCCAAGACCAGCAAGACGATAATTTAGCGTAACGAAAATGACGCCTTTTGCCGTCATCAGTGGGGCCAGTTGGAATAAATACTCGCCACTGCCCGTGACAAAACCGCCACCGTGAATCATCACTAGAACTGGTAGGTCAGCAGCCCCATTGGGGGCCGAGACATTCAGACTGAGACAGTCTTCGTCCATCGCTCGACCTTTGGGAATCATATCAAAGTCATCGACGACACGTTGCGGACAGGCCGACCCAAAATCTTTTACCTGCCGCGTGCCTGACCAATTTTTAACGTCGCCTGGCGGCTGCCACCGCTGCTCTCCTGTCGGGGGCGCGGCGAAGGGGATACCCATAAACGCCTGCGAGCCGTTGAGGCTAAGGCCTTCCAGATTGCCCTCTCTGGTCTGGACACGAGGTCCTGCGTCAGGCGCAGCATCCGTACCCCCAGCCCATGCACCAGGCTGCACACCGACGACTGCGAGCACAATGAAAAGCATTGCGAGCGTGCACGGTCCGAACATCCTCGAGGTCTTGTTCATGATATTTCTTCTTATTTATTATCTATAAATTCTAGCACGGTCTCACGGCAATCGATCCGGCCGTCTGTAAGCCATCAGGCCAGCACCACTACAGTCATTGACCTCAAAAGGATCACCACGCCACAGTGTCTTAAATTTGAATGATTATCTGCCCGACCAGCAAACCCGGTCAGTGATCGCCCTTACCGTCTGTAGGCTTGTAGGTCAGTGGCCACTCAGACGTTGACCAATTTCTGCCGAAAAGCTACCACCCTGACTTTCTGAGATGAAAGAAAGCGTGATCAAGATACTGTGGCAACCTGGAGAATATGTGGTTTAAAGGACCTATCTACCGTGACCACCCACATGAATCGTGAATCGTTCAAAGGGTTGATCAACAACGATCCCTTTATGACCCTGGCATAGTCCGGGTCGTTCACCTTTTATCGGTGAACAGACTGTGGGTGGCAATGCGCGGCGGTTGTCGAGAGGCTTAACCTAGTAACAGGAGCCTCCCAATCTACTGCTGCGGCAGTACAGTGAGTACAAAACCGAACCGGGTCAGGGGGTAATGTCTATGCGATAGGCCCATACTGCCGCGGTGGAAGTTAGCAACCTGATCATTTGACAGGATGCTGCCCGTTACCTCTCTAATCCTGACCTGACTAATGTCGTGTTTACGATCAGACCCTTCTTCGCAGCGGTTCGCTCATCGCTGACAATAAAGTACTATCGTGACCAATATTTTTTATTGCCCTGGAGCAAAAAATGACTTTTGAAGCACTTCTCTACGAGATAGAAGACAATATTCTGACCATTACCTTTAACCGTCCAGAAGCGATGAACTCGTTTAGCGGCCCGATGTTTGGTGAATTATTTAC
>JABGVY010000474.1 GCA_018645845.1 Gammaproteobacteria bacterium
CGATCACTCATCACGTCACCCTTCACGGATGCGAAATAGGTGACCGCTGCCTTATTGGTATCAACGCGACCATCATGGACGGAGCAAAAATTGGCAACAACTCCATTGTCGCTGGACACGCCATTGTGTCCGAGGGCACTGAGTTCCCTGAGAATTCAATCATCGGTGGCGTCCCTGCGAAGTTGCTGGCGACACGAGACAACAGCGAAGCCAACCTAACGAATTCAGCGTTCTACCAATCAATTGCCGCCCGATATGCCGATGGCAGCGATAGGCTCAATACCTGATGACGACGGGTCCACGAAATTAACCTGACAAGGTAATCCATGAAACAACTTGAACCAGACATGATGCCTTTTACTCGGCTGATGGGGCTAGAGGTTACGTCGCAAGAAAAACACTTAATTGTTGGCAAAATCTCGGTCCGAGAGGAACTTTGTACTACAGGCAAAATCATGCATGGCGGCGCCGTGATGGCCATGGCAGACGCATTAGGTGCAATTGGTGCCTATCTCAACATTCCTGAGGGCGCAAAGGCGACGACGACTATCGAAAGCAAAACGAATTTCATGCGTGCTGCCCCGCTGAACTCTGTCATTACAGGTGAATGTACGCCTTTACACATCGGACGAAGAACGTCTGTGTGGCAAACTACGCTGCGAAATGCGGAACATAAGACTCTCGCCATCGTCACCCAAACTCAAATGGTTATCTAATGCAAAAGAACTACACGGAATGTCCAACACTCGGCGATCTGCTCGTCAAGGCCAGTGAGCGATTTGGTGACAACGACATGCTCATTTTTCCAGATCGTCGCGTCACTTACGCTCAAATGTATAACATGGCGTGCCGCAGGGCTAGCGCCCTGGTTGCCGTAGGGCTTGGGCCAAACTCACATGTTGGCATCCTGATGGCCAATTGCATTGAGTATGTAGAGTATCTGATGGCCGTCCAGCTGATTGGCGGAATGGCGGTACCAATCAACGCTCGCTACAAAGCTTCCGAGTTAGCGTATGTTCTTGAAAATGCCGATATCGATCTCGTGGTGACCCACGACCAAATTTCTGAATACGCAAATTTTGGCAAACTAATTGAGGAAGCGCTTGAGGAGAGTCGAGGCCCCCGACTGCAACACCTGGTGATGATCGGTGCACCCACAGAAGGATTCACTGACGATGCCACCTTCCTCGCGCTAGGCGAATCCGTTGACATTCGCCAAATCGACGAATACCGGGTTGGTGTCAGCCTGAGGCAGCCAGCAATCATGATGTATACCTCTGGCACAACGGCAAACCCAAAGGGTTGCCCATTAAACCATGAGGTACTGGTTAGAAATGGGTTCAACATGAACCGATCTCGATATTTTCTCGACACCAAAGATCGCTTCTGGGCGCCCCTACCCTTGTTTCACATGGCCGCTATTTTACCCATGCTTTGCTGCATGGACGCAGGCGCTGCTCTTTTGTCGATGGTCCACGTCGAACCCGGGCTTTCCCTTAGAATGATGGAACAAGAAAAAGTCACGGTGGCTTTCCCTTCTTTCCCTACGATTATGCAGGACCTCTTGAACCATCCTAACTTCAAAAAAACAGACTTGTCGAATCTGCGAAGGATAAATAACGTCGCCCCTCCAGACCTTCTTCGGCACTTCCAGGAAGCACTCCCGCAAGCGGTTCAAACAGGCGCCTATGGTTTAACTGAGGCCGGAGGCGTCATTGCTTTTAACCACCCCGATGAGTCTCTTGAAAGACGGCTGCATACCTGTGGTAAACCGATGCCCGGATTGCAAGCCAAGATCGTTGACCCCGATACGCTCCTGGAAAAAGCGGCAGGAGAGCGAGGCGAAATTCTACTCAAGGGATATTCAGTTTTTGATGGCTACTATAAAGCCCCTGAAAAAAACGAAGAGGCATTTGTTGACGGGTGGTTCAGAACCGGTGATCTTTGCTCGATCGACGCAGAGGGTGGGATTGGGTTCCATGGGCGAATCAAAGACATGCTGAAGGTCGGAGGCGAGAATGTCGCCGCACTTGAAATAGAATCATTTCTACTGACACACCCGAGCGTGAACATGGCTCAGGTCATTGGTGTACCTGATGACAGATTATCTGAGGTCGCCTGCGCATACATCGAGTTACACAATGGTGCATCCATGACATCAGAGGATTTGATCGAATTTTGCAAAGGCAAGATTGCCAGTTTCAAGATTCCAAGACATGTGCGCTTCGTCACCGAGTGGCCAATGTCTTCGACTAAAATACAGAAATTTGTATTACTTGAAAATTTCAGTGAGACCGCGGGAACATAACCTTAGTGCTCACGAGATGCAGGATCACCAGTTGCAGGTGAAGAACTAAAAGTTAGCTGTACGTGAACCAGGCGCCGGTGGATCTTCTGGGGGACCCGCGAAACACTGGGCGATATCCATCCACAAAGTTGCAGGCTCGCCGACGACATCAAGGTTCACGTCAGCGATATTCCGCCCCTGGGTGACGACATGACAGAACTCGACGGCATCTCCTGTGACGCAATTCTCATCCGAAGGATCATTGAATTCCCAGATATCTCCTTCGGGACTGACGAGCCGCACATAAGGCGCAGGACCGGGTATATCCTGTTTACGATTAGCAAAGGTCCAGCCATAGGTTTTCACACCAATCACGGCAATGTTTTTTAGTCGATTGGAGTTGATTCGCGGCTTGCCAAACAAATCAAAGATGTCCTGGCCATGTGACCAGCTTTCCATTTGGCGTGCAGTAGTGAACATCATGACGCCCATATCGGGGCCAAACCAGGGAACCCGCCTTTTGGGGTCGCTGCTACCCAGCAACTCACACATTTCGGAAAAATAGCGCCACCAGGTATCAAGTAGCACTAAACCTTCTTCAGTTGGGTTCATGGTGGCGCCTACGACTTTAGGGTCGGCGATGGCGGCTGCAAACCCATCTGCATCTTTTAGTGCGAGTACAGCCATCTTGTCGGAACCGTGGAGGTGCTGGACCACCTGATTCACGGTCCAGTTTTTGAACGGCGTCGCCCTGGACCAATCTGTTTCCCCCAGATCATCCAAAACCCGTTTGAGCTCTTCGCCCTCTTCCTTTAAATCAACTGCCTGCTGGAACATTAAAACCTCACTGGTCATGGTGCTTTTTATAGCTCTTTATATTCTTTTTCGAGCCGCTTTACCTGCTTTTTAGAAACACCGCCAAGCATGTTCAAGGCATGTCTTAATCTCGCTCGACATATATCAGGTCCCAGAATAGCCATAGAGTCGAACAATGGTGGTGAAACAGGCTTGCCTGAGATGGCCACAAAGATGGGCGCAAGCACCTCCCTGAGCTTCAGTCCCAATGACTCCGCCAGATCAACAAACAACTGATTGAGCTGATCACGTTCCCACTGTATTTGTGCCTCAAGGCGCCACAGGGAAAACTGCAGTATTTTCTTAACGTCCTCTTCCTCAACGTTTTTTACCTTGAAACTCTCGGGGCTAAGCTCAGGCATCCCTTCCGCGAAAAAACTAATCATGGGGGCCAATTGCGAAAACACATCTACACGTTCCTTGACCAGGGGAATAATCTTGAGCAGATTATCCCGATTAAGCGCCCATTCAGTGACACGATCGGCGAACTGGTCGTCATCCAGCGTTTCCCGGAGCCAACGCCCATTCAACCAGGATAGCTTGTCTACATCGAAGACCGGAGCACCCAGCGAAATACGGCTCAGATCAAAGTTCTCGATCATCTCTTCAAGGGTAAACTTCTCTTCGCCATCCGGCATGCTCCAGCCCAGCATTCCCAGGTAATTCAATAATGCTTCAGGCAGAAACCCCATGGCCTTGTAATAGCCAATACTGGTCGGGTTTTTCCGTTTACTTAGCTTGCTCTTATCAGGATTGCGTAAAAGCGGCATATGAACCAGTTTTGGCATCGGCCAACCCAGGTAATCATAGAGCAGAATATGTTTAGGGGCCGAGTTAATCCATTCCTCACCCCGGATAATATCCGTGATTTCCATCAGGTGATCATCCACAACAACAGCCAGGTGATAGGTCGGGTTACCATCGGCCTTGAGCAGAACCTGCATATCGACCTGGCTCCAGGCAATCTCTATATCGCCCCGAAGCTCGTCCTTCACGGTACATACACCCTCGTCCGGGACCTTCATGCGAACCACACAGGCTTCCCCGGCAGCCATTCGCGCAGCGGCATCATCGGTCGACATATTGATGCAATGCCCATCGTAACGAGTAGTTACGCCTGCTTTCATCTGACTCGCCCGAACTTCAGCCAGGTGTTCACGAGAACAAAAACAACGAAACGCATGTCCATCGGAGATTAGTTGCTCGGCATATTGACCGTAAATACCAGACCGTTCACTCTGCCGATAGGGCCCATGAGGCCCTTCTACATCTGGCCCCTCGTCCCAGTCCAATCCCAACCAACGAAGGGAATCGAGGATCGTTGCCTCTGACTCGGGAGTACTCCGCTCGGCATCCGTATCTTCAATCCGCAGTATGAACTCACCCCCAGATTTCTTGGCGTAGCAATAACTGAACAACGCCATATAGGCAGTGCCGACGTGTGGGTCTCCAGTGGGAGATGGAGCAACTCGAGTTCTGGCTTTCATTTGTCTACTTTGAAATTCATGAGGTGGCACTGCCTGTAAAACGGCACTGATGTTACACTATCGGCCCTCAAAGATTAATCTCGACCCGTCCATTGCAACCGTACTTTATCTACAAGACACTTTCACATGCTGCGTAAACATGAACCGTAAATTATGCGTTGCCCCCATGATGGGTTGCACAGACAGACACTGCAGGTTTTTGTTTCGCCTGCTCTCGCCTAACACAATGTTATACAGCGAGATGCTGACCACAGGCGCGCTGATCTATGGCGATCGTCAGAAGTTTCTTGAACACGCCGTAGACGCCGCCTCTGCATTCCAACTGGGGGGTAGTGATCCTCACCAACTCGCGCAAGCTGCAAAACTGGTCGAGGACGCCGGATACCAGGAAGTGAACCTTAACTGCGGATGCCCGAGTGATCGCGTCCAGCAGGGCGGCATAGGCGCCTGCCTGATGGCTGAACCCCGCCTGGTCGCACAATGCTATGAGGCCATGGCCGATGCAGTATCTATCCCTGTTACGATCAAAACTCGGATTGGTATCGACGACCATGATGATTATGCGCATTTTCAGGCGTTCATCCGCGAGAGCTACGACTCTGGCTGCAAAAACTTCCAGATTCACGCACGAAAGGCGATCCTGCAGGGCCTGAGTCCAAAGGAAAACCGCGAAATACCACCCCTAAATTACGATTTTGTTCGTCAAATCCAAAAAGACTTCCCGGATGCCGAGTTTGTCATCAACGGGGGGATCACAACGGCTCGCCAGGTACAGGACCTGCTGGCAGAGTTCCCGGGTGTCATGCTCGGTAGAGCCCCGTACAGCAACCCCTACCTGTTGGTTGAGCTGGAGCAGAAGGTTTTCGGTACCACCGCGGTTACGCGAGCGGCTGTGTATCGCCAGTATCGAGTCTATATGGCGGAACAAATGCAGGCAGGGGTTCACCTCAAGCATATGGCAAAACACCTTCTTGGGCTTTACACCGGCCTGCCCGGCGCTCGGGCTTTCAGGCGCCACCTTTCCACCCACATGCACAAAGACGATGCAGGCTTATCGGTTGTCGACGATGCCGTAAAGTTTGTGGCCACAGAAACCTGCTCACCACGGACCCTAAATAATGATTGATAACCTTTTCGAGTTGTTTAAGAAATTCATTGAAGTCCCAGACGACGAACCGCAGGACGACAACGCCATTGTCCTTGCTGCTGTATCTTTAATGCTCGAAGTCGCGCGATCAGATGCCGGCGGTGAACAGGTGGAACATGCAGTCATCCGCAACATTCTGACCAGCGAATTTAATGTGGAAGGTGGGCTGGTTGACAACCTGCTTGAGGCGGGCGTAGAAAGAGTCGAGGGTGCGATAGACCTTTTCCAGTTCACCCAACTCATTAACGAACACTATAGCCACGATCAAAAAGAGGGCCTGATATATGCTATGTGGCGTGTCGCGCTGGCCGATGGCAAAGTGCAGGCAATCGAAGATCACATAATCCGCAGGGTCGCCGGGTTAATTTATGTGGCACACAGTGATTTTATCCGACTCAAGCTGAAAGCCCGGGGATAATTGATTTTGAGTCAAGTTCCAGTGGCTCTCGCCGGTAATCCTGTCTTACCTCCAGAACGCTCGTGTTCTTTCTCACTCTCGAGCGCTTCGACAAGATCCTGAAACTTGTCTAAATTCTGATCTCCCAAGGTCATCAGTGTTTTGTGAGCATCCAACACCTGGTCGCGTAGGACCTCTTCACTGGTGATTTCTGTCGGAAGTTCCTGCAAACCGGGGGCTTCAGTCACTACATCATCACTGGAAACAACACAGACCTGTTCCATTGCCATACTGCTCAAAATGCGGGTGATATCTTCGCGGGGTGAGACAATGCTGGTCCTCGAATCAAAATACTCGCGGGTGCAGATCCCGATTTTGGCGATTAGGCCGAGCGCGGTGCTGTCAATCGTTTCGGTTTCCGAGAGATCAATGACCATTGAATGAAAATGATCACAGGATTCAAGTTGCTCAAGGAAGGTCGAAATCGTTGGCCCCAGGGTTAACCTCACCTCGCCGATAAACTTCAGGACGTGAACACCATCTTGCTCTGCAAACAGAATTTTACCCATATCTCTTCATCCCGGCCGCCCAGAACTCGCTACGGTGAAAACCGCTATATCATCCGGGATAGCACTAGCGCTAAGAACCCCCAGATCGTCGACCAATCCATCAACCATTCCACCCAGGTTCTCACCGGATTGCTGGCATTTTACCACCGAAAGCAGGTGCTCTTCTTTGGCTTCCAACGTCC